>JAFZKM010000046.1 GCA_017553665.1 Lachnospiraceae bacterium | reverse complement strand
CGGCTGTTGTCGGATATATCCAGAAATATGTTCCGGAGCTGATCCCGAAGCTGATGCCGGTTCATTCGCCTATGATGTGCACAGCAGTATATCTGCGGAAATACGAAAAGTGCACAGATAAGCTCGCATTTATCAGTCCCTGCATTGCAAAGAAAAATGAGATCGACGATCCGGTAAATGCCGGACTGATGCAGTACAACCTGACATTTGACCATCTCCTTGCTTATATGAAGGATCATCCCGTAAGCGGAGCTTCTCCTTATACGGATGAGATCGAGTACGGTCTCGGTTCGATATATCCCATGCCCGGCGGCCTGAAGGAAAACGTTTACTGGCTGCTCGGAGAGGATGCTCTGGTCCGTCAGATGGAAGGCGAATCCCATATGTATCATTACCTTGAAACCAACAAGGATCTGATCAGGAGCGGAAAACTGCCTTATCTGTTCATTGACGCGCTGAACTGCAGCGGCGGATGTCTTTACGGTACGGGCATCGAAGAGAAGAACCGCGATAATGAGAACGTATTCACCGCGATCCAGCAGATAAAGATAAAGAGCAAGAACGATCAAAAGAAATCCGCGTGGGGACGCAATCTCACTCCTGCCAAGAGACTTGAGGCATTGAACAAGCAGTTCGCCAATCTGAGACTTGAGGACTTTACCAGAAAATATACCGATAACAGTGCGATCTGCAAGACCAAACAGCCTTCGAAAGCAGAGATCAACGCAATATTTAACGATATGCTCAAGGATACGGAAGATAAGCGGAACATCAACTGCGGATGCTGCGGTTATGACAGCTGTCTTCAGATGGCGGATGCGATCTATAACGGTTTTTCTAACAAGAGAAATTGCGTACACTATGTAAGAGATGTCGCGATCAACGAGCGCGAAGAGAATTCAAGACTTACGGAGCAGATGAGCGAGATGCAGGATGAAGCGAGAAAACACGCAGAAATGCTTATAGGAGAGATCAATAAGAGTTTCGATGATCTCGACGGTTCAATTACTTCGATCGAACGCGCGACAAAGGATAACGCGCGTCAAAGCGGAGAGATTTCGGATGCGATGCAGAAGATCAATGAATACTCCGGTAATTTGAAAAACTCATTGATGACCATTAAGGAATGCGTTGACAGACTTGATAATAACAACGGACAGGTAATCGCTATTTCAAGTCAGACCAATCTGCTTGCTCTTAACGCTTCGATCGAGGCGGCACGCGCGGGTGAAGCGGGACGCGGTTTCTCGGTAGTCGCGGAAGAGATAAAGAAGCTGGCTGAGGATTCAAGCGTTGCCGCAAATGACAGCAATAACAACAACCGTGATATCAGACAGCTGGTAGATGAACTCCTTGCGGATGTCGAAAAGATGCTCGAGATCGTTTCGGGAGTTAATGACGGTACTACGGCTCTGGCTGATTCCACAAACGAATCGGCATCATCTGTCAATGTGGTAATGCAGGTAACCGAACAGGTTAAGAAAAAACTTGAACAGCTGATGTCAGATTGAATAAACTATTGAAATAGTCTTGACTGCGCCGTTCGGCTTAATATAGGATTGTAATCAGTATATTAAGCCGAACGGCTTATTTACCGGCTGAGGTCAATCACCTAAAAGTATGTAATAGCATCAGGACTCCGGTATATCCCGCGTTATATTCTTTATCCAGCCGCCGCTCTTGTAATGGTGGATGGCAAAAGGCATCTTCGCGAACTCATCCGTACACATGCAGATATATACGATAAGAGGCGGCCATTTGAACACGAACGCGCTGATGAGGCCGAGCGGCACCGCGAAGCCCCACATGCAGACTATGTCCAGGATCATGCCGTACTTCGAATCGCCGCCGCAGCGGAAGAGCGACGCGATCAGGACTGTATTCACTATCTGGCCCATCTGGTAGGCAATGCTTATGTACAGCATCACTTTCAGATAATGAGCGGCAGTCTCGGTGATCTTGACAAGTCCGGGAATGAACGGATTGACGATAAGCAGAAGAATACCCGCGATGATACCTGAAAAGACGGTGACCTTCAGTATCGAAGAGGCGTCTTGCTCCGCGTCATCGAGCCGGTTCTCGCCGATCTCCTTACCGAGCATGATCGACGCGGCGGCGGAAATGCCGAAACCTACGACGGTCGCGAGGTCACGGACCACGGTCACCACGGAATTCGCGGCGACTATGTCGGAACCCAGATGGCCCATTATTATTGAATTCATGTTGAACGCCAGTCCCCACATCGCATCGTTGACGAACGCGGGCAGGGAGTATTTCGCGAAATCCGCGATCAGTGCTTTGGGGATCCGGAACATATTTGCAATGTTCTTCGGAAGCGTCGTCTGTCTTATAAAATCGATCACGCAGACGATCAGTCCGATGCCCCAGGAGAGGGTGGTGGCGAGAGCAGCTCCCGCGATGCCCATCTCGGGGAAAGGTCCGATGCCGAAGATCAGAAGGGCGTTCAGGATAACGTTGATGATCAGCGTGGACGCGGAAAGGATCGTCGTAAAGGGCACGCGCTCGCAGCTCTTCAGGATTATCAGGTACGGCTGCGCGATCCCCATGAAGATATACGAGGCGGCGACGTATCTGAGATATACGGCGCCTGCGTCAATGAGCTCGGGCACATTGGTCCAGATCCTGATGACCCGGTAAGGGAAAAAGAACGCCAGAGCAGCCACGGATACGGTTATCGCGAGCGATATGATAAGACCGATCCCGAGGATCTTTGAGATCACGTTCGTGTCGCGCTTGCCCCAGTATTGCGCGGCAAGGATGGTGAGTGCCGAATTCAGTCCGAAGAAGAGGACGTTCAGCAGGAACATCACCTGGCCGGCCAGACTCGACGCGGATATCGATGTCTGGTCCACTCTGCCCAGCATTACAACGTCCGCCATTCCCACGGCGGACGCTATAAGGTTCTGTATCACTATCGGTATCACCAGGACGAAGAGCTCACGGTAGAACCCCTTCCTGGCAGAAAACAGTTTCTTAAACATATTCTTTATTTCTCCAGCAGATATCCGTTGATGCTCATATATTCCAGCTCATCGGTGTCTGCGTTATAAGTGGTGCTGAAACTTATCAGCTTCAGGTCACGATGCTCATCCAGCCTTATCACTCCGTAAGACTCCAGATCAAATGAGAAATAGTCCGGCGAAACCGAGCGCTTTTTGCCGTAGGCCTTAATGTCTTTTACAAGCTGTGAAAGATCGGCGGTAAGTATAGTCTGCTTATCCGATTTCAGATCGAACATGGCTTTTTCGGGGTCACGATCGCTGCCGGTTATCTTCGTGATCAGCCGGTATTCCGAAATGTCGAAGCTTATGACGTCTGTATTGCCATCGAGATAATACTTGTTCTGATGATAAGTGTTTGACGAGCCGTAGTAGGAGCGGAGTATATCCTGCTCAGACTCGGTAAACATCCTGTCGGCAGCTTCCTCACCGCGCCAGCCGCAGTCATAGATGAGCGATCTGAATGCTGAACCCGCTGTTCCCGCAATATCGGAATCCTTGAGCTGTTCATTGATCGGAATGCCTTCAAGGCGCCCGCACTGTGAGCGCACGCATACCGAAGCGTAATTCAGATAGGGTACGACCAGGCCGGTAACGACCATCAGAGCGGCAACCCACATGATGAGGGCCACGCTGTCCTTTTTCCATACCGTGCGGATGAAATAGAACACCATGTATATCAGCTCGAAGATAACGATCATGACGCCCAGATATCTCTGAGGAGTAAAACCGTAGTCGCCGATGCGGATCAGTATGCTCCAAGCCTGCAGGATGATGCAGGGAATGAAGACGAACGGCAGTATCTTCGCGGTCCGGCAGAAGAAATTATCTTCCCCGATGCCGCACGCCAGAGTCCATATCACCATTCCGGCCGCGAAGAGGCATGAGATGATGCCGAAGACAGAATTCGAAGGGAT
>JAFZKM010000002.1 GCA_017553665.1 Lachnospiraceae bacterium | reverse complement strand
CCTATGACAGTGGAAGAGTCTTTGTCGAGGAAATATTAAGTTTTTCCACTAGATACACCTATATTATAGCACAATTATCTGATAATACAAGTTATAATTTCAAAAATATTGACAATAGCGAAATGATTCCACATATAACCCACTACATTCATCCACATCACAATATACAGCTCCGTTTCAGAATATATCCTTGTTTCTATAACCGTTTTAGGATATAATATGGTTCAGAATATATCCATTCGCTTACAGGCGGAGGCGTTTTATGACCATAGAAGAGATGCGTATCAGAAAAAAGGAACTGGGTTACTCGAATAAGATGCTGGCAGAAAAGTCAGGAGTTCCGCTGGGTACTGTGCAGAAGATATTCGGCGGAAGCACGACCTCTCCCCGTTTCAGCACTATCCTTGCGCTCGAATCCGTGCTTATCGGTGATGATGTCCGACGTCTCCATGATACATGCGACCATACGATCGATGAGTATATTGCGCTCCCCGAAGGAACCAGAGTTGAGCTTATAGATGGACGTTTTTATGACATGTCAGCACCTACGACTATTCATCAGAGTATCGCAGCTGAAATTGTTTTTACACTCAAAACATTTATCATAAAAAACGGCGGCAGCTGCGTTCCTTTCCTGGCTCCCACCGATGTTCAGCTCGACTGTGATGATAAGACCATGGTGATGCCGGATGTCCTGGTCGTATGCGACAGATCAAAGATCACAAAAGCTCGCGTCGTGGGTGCCCCGGATTTCGTGGCAGAGATCGTGTCGCCGAGTAATGCCATAACGGATGTATTAATAAAGCTGCGTAAGTACCAGAACGCAGGCGTCCGGGAATACTGGACGGTATTCCCGGACGAAAAACAGGTCATAGTATATGATTTTGAACACGGGCTTGCGCCGAAGGTCTATACCTTTACTGACAGTATTCCGGTGTCCATCTGGAATGGTCAGTGTGAGGTTGACTTCGCGTATATCTACAATCAAATAGAGTTTATGTATTAATTCCGAGGTCTTCCAGCATTTTTCGCTGTGTGGCGGTGATGTCGGACAGCTCCTCCGCACGCTTACGGGCCAGCTCTGACATCTCCGCATAGAAAGCAGTATCCGTTTTGAGTTTTAATACCAGCTCCGTATAATCCTTCCAAGTCTGAGCGCCGAACTCATACACTCCGGCCCAATAGGCATCACCCTTACGCAGCGATACCGAGGGCTTTCCGAAGCAATAACCTTCGAACGCCGCTCTTCCGCCGCCGCTGCGCTCAGGATTCAGCGTAATATCCGCAAGTTTCACAAACGCGCTCGCGCCTTCCAACGGGCCGGTGAACACGAAGCGCTCTCTGCACTTCTCCCTGATAGTCTCAGGTACCATGCTCAATATGCGCTCATTCGAAGCCAGCTTACCGACAAAGACGATCTTCAAGCGTTTTCCATCCGCGCAGTTATCGCAATCCGCAGCCACTGCCTCACTCACGGCTTCCATGAAACTCTCACTTATCTCATCATCAAGCCTGTGTCCAACCGCGCAGGCCACGAAATCCTCTTCGCCCAGCCCAAACTGCGCTCTCGTATAGGTCACTCCGGGATCGGTATACACATAGTTAAAACAGGTTTCTATCACACGCTGATACTGCTGTATCGGTCCTCTTCCTGGCGGCAGAAGATTTCTGCCGATATCGGCAAAAGCAGCGTCCGCCTGTGCCTTCGCGTCTCCCTCAAGCCTGCGTCCGAGCAGCAGATTACTGCAGCGGGAAACCGCGAGAGTAAACGCGCACGGAAGTGAAGCCACGGTCGTGAAGCCGTCGCACAGATCCGCGACAAGCGAAGATCCGCCTATATTAAGCACAAAAGCCGGGTTTATCGAATAGATTATATCTGTCAGCTGCCCGATAACGCTCAGGTCAGGCATCAGCGCTCCTATCTGCAGGAATTCAAAGCGCTCGCCGCGATGATCTATATGGTCCGCAGCACTGTACTCATCGAGGAAATTGAATTCCACCACGCCTTCAAGCTCGGGATGCCGATAATAATGCATCCCGGCGTCATTTATGATCGTCACCTGCATGCCGAATTCATGCTGCAGGGTATAGCTGTAATCGAGTACTCTTCGCGTGGGCGCATGCCCTACTTTCAAGAACTGGCTCGTGATGACCACGGCCCTTTTTCCGTTTCTCTTTTCCCTCGGAACAAAAGGTCGCGCGGACATATCGATCATGCTCTTCACGAAATCGAATATGTACCCGTACAGCTCATCGAGACTGCCCTGCCGCAGTTTCAGCCCATCCGTCACAAAAAATGCGCGGTTCAGGTTCCAGTATATCTGCCAGCACTGTTCGAGGCTCATGTCCTCGCGGAATGCTATCCTGTAAAGGATATCCGCGTAGTCGCATTTCAGCGCAATATCCGCGTCGCTGCCGATGATAGTGCAGCAGTCCTTCATGACCATTTTGGCGTCATCCATGGAAATAGTGCTGAGTTTCTGCGGATCCGCAAGTATCGCGGCCGCGGTTTTACGCATATTGTTAATAAGACTGTAGTTCATCTTTTTGTTTTCGGTTTTTGCTTCCGCAGCAACTTTTAAGAGCTTCTCCGACTCTCCGGAGCGCTCAAAGCCCAGCTTTTCGGGGTACCAGTGGTCGAGATCCGTCAGTTCTCCGAACAGATCCAGAGTCTCCTGTTTATCTGTCCGATTCAGGCCCGTAGCGGGCGTAAGCGTAATCTCGCCGAAGTATACCTTTCCATTCTCCTGATACAGGTCCACTCTTGCCATCGGAAAAGGCTCTGAAAGCACAGCCGCGATCTCCTTCATGCGTTCGAAAAGCGCAGGTTTTTCAAGGCCTCCGCCCATGGAATTGTCATCCTTTACCATGGGCCGGAAGTTCCAATCCATGTCGTAATAATCCTGGTGCTTGATCTGTTTTCCCGACTCGTCTTTATCCGCGCGGTCGGCGATCACCTTCACGTATTTCGGCACGCCTCCGAAGCAGAAAAACTTATAGTCGGTGCAGTTGTCACCTAAGAGTTCCTCCGCGTAAATATATGGTTTAATGTATCTGTAATGGTATTCAAGTCCTACTCTCGAAAAATCGAGTCCCAACGCGCGGTCCAGCTTCACGAATTCAGCTGCCCTGTCATACTTACTCTTATCCTTGCAGATCGAGTAAAACAGCGGCCCGGAGCCGTGATTGCACTTTAAGATGAATCGTTCCGGAAGCGCGTCTATATCAATGGCCGACGAATCCTCATATACGGCGTAAAGTCCGGGCAGAGTATCCGCGAATCCGCATTTTCTCACGTAATCGCGCACCGCGAGCTTGTCCGCGAAAGGCGCGACATTCTCACCGTACCTGTGCACCATCAGCCACTGAAGCTTCTCGTTCAGATCCTTCGGGGCAATAAGGTCCGGTTCCTTCCCGAACACGGCCTTATAGAGCAGTTTATGCGCCTGCTCCGCGGGCAGCCTGCTCAACGCTTCCATGTCAAAACCCGATTCCGCCATCTGTATCTCCTCTCTCAGGACACCATCTATTCAATATTTTATCGCATAAAGAAAACAGGTGCAACCCGAAGGCTGCACCTGTATATTTTTGCATAACTATGTTGTCTTTTAGCGACATTAACTGCTTTAAGCAAATTATCTGAGAAGGGTAAGAACGCCCTGTGTCGACTGATTTGCCTGAGCGAGCATCGACTGGCCAGCCTGCTGAAGGATGCTGTCCTTCGAGTACTTAACCATCTCTTCTGCCATGTTAACGTCACGTACACGAGACTCAGCTGCCTGTAAGTTCTCAGCTGTGTTATCAGCGTTAGCAATAGTATGCTCAAGTCTGTTCTGGATAGCACCAAGATAAGATCTTGAGTACGATACATTGCTCATAGCCTGATCGATATCGGTAACAGCTGAGGTGAATGCCTTATAGGTATCCTCAGAGAACTCATCGCTTGCAAGCTGCTCCTTGATAGTTGAAAGAGTACCGCCATCGCTGGAAAGGTTGATTGCGGGGTAAGACTCATCCTCAGCACCGGGGATAGTGATATTTGCTACGTTCAGTGAACCCATGCTGAACTCGATCGACTGACCGGAGTTAGCACCTACCTGAAGGTGAGCATATGTGCCATCCTCAAGGTTTGCAAGAGAGGTGATGTTCGAAGGAGCCTGTGCTCCACCGGTGTACTCTAACTCTCCAAGGCTGTCGGTGATACCTTCTACGAGGGTCTCATCTGCGAAGAGCTTCATGGTGTTGAACTCTGTGGTGCAACCGATACGGTTGATTTCCTTAGCCAGCTGTGACATTTCCTGGTAAATAGACTTACGGTCTGCAGTAACGTTGGTGTCGTTAGCGCCCTGTACTGCCAGCTCTCTCATACGCTGCAGAATGCTGTGAACCTCGTTCAGCGCACCTTCTGCTGTCTGGATAAGGGAGATACCGTCCTGAGCATTGGTCGAACCCTGTTCCAAACCACGGATCTGTCCGCGCATCTTCTCGGAAATCGAAAGACCAGCTGCATCATCGCCTGCGCGATTGATTCTGTAACCGGATGATAACTTCTCAGTTGACTTGCTTAAGCTTCCATTGGTAATACCTAACTGTCTGTTGGTATTAGCTGCTGACATGTTGTGCTGTACTATCATAATATTTCCTCCTTGAATTTGTTTTCCTGCGGCTTCCTTGCCACCGGAAGTGAAGTAAGTTAATTAGTGTCTGTGATCAGTGCTCCGGTCCGTACTCCATCGCTCCGATCTATGCCGGGGTGACCCTCCGGCAAGCTTGGTACTAAGTGTGACTTGCTTTACCTGTAATATATATCGGAGGGGTTAACAGATTACTTAACCCCTCCGTAAAACTTTTTTTAATATTTTTTCAGAAACCTTATTTCTCCCTGTTAAAGAAGTAGGAATCTCCGTCCTGATGCTTGCCCGACATATTCTTATAATATGCTGCCGCGGTCTTCGCTCCGACCTTAAACTCCTTTATCTTCTGCCTGCCCTGCGAAAGGCGGATGGCGAGCTTCGCCTTATTCCGCTCCTCAGCGCTGGTAAGCTCCGCGGAGATCTCGGTCTGGCGGCGTACCAGTTCCTGCGCCGTCTTAACCTGATCGGCATAGGCTTCGGTGTTGTTCTTCAGCTCCGCTCCGACACGGCTGTAAAGATCAAGGAATCCGTCATCGAGGTTTTTGAGTTCCTCAAGCAGACCGTCCTTCTCTTCTATAATAGTATCAAAAGCTTCGGTCTCGAACTCGTCCGCCTCCAGGATCACGGCCTGCGCCTCGGTCTTCGCGAGCAGCGACTTTAATATCTCTTCCTTTTTGCGGAGAGTATCTATCAATATATTAATATATGTATTTGTATTCTCTGCCATAGTACCTCCCCGAAAAAATAAGGCCAGACCCTTACCGGATCTGACCTTGAATTCTTACTCAGCTATCGCCAGCTTCTGAGGTGTCCTCACGTACTGAATCTTTGGGCCCGTAGCGTTCTGCACCCTGTTCAGTCTCATGACTTCCTTCCAAGTATCTCTCATCTCGCGGATATATTTCAGAGCTTCGGTAAGAACCTCCGCATCCTTATGGATGTTGGCTTCGATCAGCCTCCGGTAAATATAATCATAAACCAATTCGAAATCCTTCGCAACAGGATACTTGAAATCCAATGTGGCTCTGAACTCGGTAATGATCTTCTCTGCCTTGATGATGTTGGTGTTTGCTTTCTGGATGTCTCCACTCTCAATAGCTCCGAGAGCTATGTTGCAGAATTTGATCGCTCCGTCGTAGAGCATCAGGGTAAGTTCTGCGGGAGATGCGGTCTGAATGGAATTGTTCTTATACGCCAGTGTCATGTTCTGAGTCATAAAGGATACCCCCTGATTTTTTATATATGATATATCGGTCTGATTCCGGATTTCTTTATAGTGTTTTTAAATGTTTTTTTATCGTAAGATTACGACATTCCGAGAAGTCCCGCGAGCTGGTTTTGCTTGCTCTGCAAGTCCGCGAGCGAGCTCTCCATTGAAGAGAACTGCTTGTAATAGCGCTCCTCGAGATCCGCGAGTCTGTCTTCCCAGTCATTGATCTGAGTCTGGTAGGAATCGATCTGTGACTGGATCTGCTTATCATTATAAAGAGTAAGCGCGCTGCTGATCGATGATGCCGACATCTGCTTAGTCAGCGAATCATAGAAACCTGAGAACAGCTTGCTGAGAGCCTTGCTCGTAGTTTCGGGATCCTGCTCGATCGCCTTCTTAAGCGCATCTTCCTTATCCGCGTACGATCCGTCCTCGGAATCGCCGTTAATGTGGAGAAGTCCGTGCTCCGTATAAACGCCGGTCACAATGCCGAAGTTAGCTAGCGAATAGTTTTTGCCGTCAACTTCTACAGTGCCCTGCATGCTCGATCTGAAGATAGTCATAATTGAATTAAGAGTGGTATCATTTCTGAGAAGTGCACTCTTAATCTTGTCTTCCCACAGTTCGATCTGCTTATCGGTCATCGCTTCCTTCTCATCGTCGGTAAGCATATTGTACTTGCGGGCCGAAGCGGCATTGTAATTGTCATACAGTTCAGTCATAAGCTCGTTGTATGACTTTACAAAATCCTTTATCTTATTATAGATGCCGTCGGTATCAGCGGAAACGTTCAGCGTAATGCGCTCACCTTCGGAGGTGGTGCCCTTAAGATCGATCGTCATGCCGTTGGCCGTGATCGTATTGGTAGAAGATGAGATTGTCGCGCCGTTCAGTACGAGTTTAGCGTCCTTAGCCGCAACGACTGCCATAGTTGTAGCATCTGCCGCGGTCTGTCCGCCGGTAGCGAGTGTGTCATCGATATCGCCGAGACCGAGTGCCGCGAGGCCTGTCTCGCCGCTCTGAGTCGAGGCAAGGGTGAACTTGTTCGCTTCGCCGCTGTTCTTCGCGCTGATATAGAAGCGTCCGGTCGCCTGGTCAAAGTTCGCGTTGAGTCCTGCCGTCTGAAGCTGTGTGTTCAGCTCTCTGATCGTCATCTCATCGGTGACTTCGATATTGGTCTCGGTATAAGGCTCCTCGCCTTCCGCCGCGTCGCTCTTATATACTCTTACGGTAAGAGTCTGGCCCGCAGCCATTCCCGCGTCAACGAGCTTTGAGCTCGCCGTGAGATTCTTGCTGCTTATATCGGAGCCGGTAACGAACTGCGCCGATGCCAGCTGGCTTACGGTCAGTTCATACGAACCCGTCGAAGCCGTGGAAGCGGTAGCCGTAGCCTTCTCGCTGTTGGAAGAAGCTGCCGACTTCGCAAGGTACGTACCTTCCATCTTCAATGAGGAAAGTTTCTCTGTATAAAGCGCATAGATCTTTGTATTAAGATCTTCCCACTTTTCCTTCTTCCAACTAAGTTTTTCCTGATTCTGTTCCAGCGTGGTCTTTTTCATCGACTTCGCTGCCATCAGTTCCTTTATTACAGCATCGGTATCAATACCCGATATCATTCCGCTCATTCTGATAGGCATCTTAGCTTACCTCCGTTCTCGTTCTGTGTCCGGTTTCCGATTTTGGCATCATTTAACAAACCCACCGCAGTTTTCCTGCGCCGGAAATAATGCTTTCGTACGGAGACTTGGGAAATTATCTTCTCTCGTCTACCATGATACCTGCGAGTTCCCACATCTTGCTGATCATCTCAAGTGTCTCCTCCGAAGGGATCTCCTTGATGACCTCACTGGTCTCAGCGTCCATGATCTTTACCGCGATGCTGTGGGTCTCCTCATGATACGAAAACTGTGCGTTCGTGTGGCCGAAGTGTGCCTTTTTGTTTGCAGCGCTGATAGCCTTCTGGATCTCGTCCTTAGAGGGCTGTGACTGCTGCTGTGATTTGCCCTGCTCCGGAGCCGGTGCAGGCGCCGCGTTTACGGGAACCGATACATCCACTGCAGGAGCGGATTGTACTTCAGCTACCGGCTTG
>JAFZKM010000045.1 GCA_017553665.1 Lachnospiraceae bacterium | reverse complement strand
ATTGACAATGTCGGGCTCCTCAACGAGCACCTCGCCGATACGCTTCACGCTCGCCGCGCTCATGGACATCATGATGAAGATCATACCCAGCATCATGAGCGAGGACAGAATGCTCATGCAGTAGGTGAGCAGGCTCATCATGTTGCCTCGTGTCAGAGCGGTCTCACCCGAGCCTACGATCATCTTCGCGCCGACCCAGCTGATCAGCAGTATGCAGCCGTAAATGGTGATGTTCATGGCCGGGCTGATAAAGGTCGTAATGTTCTCCGCCTTGGAGAATATCTTGCGGATATTGCCGCTGGCGCGCTTAAACTTAACGTTCTCGTAATCCTCTCTTACGTACGCCTTTACCACGCGGATCGCGTTGACATTCTCCTGTACGCTCGCGTTCAGGTCGTCATACTTCGGGAACGCCTGTGTAAATGCCTTCGTCGCGTGCGACATGATGAGCACCATGAGTCCCGCGAGGAACAGTGCCGCAGCAAGGAAGATCAGCGCGATCTTCACATTGATCGTAAAGGACATGATCATCGCGATGATCAGTGTCGCGGGCGCTCTCATGCACATGCGCAGGAACATCTGGTACGCGTTCTGTACGTTCGTAACGTCGGTCGTCAGACGGGTTACGAGTCCCGCTGTGCTGAACTTATCGATATTTGAGAAAGAGAAGGTCTGGATCCTGTCGTTCATGGCCTTCCTGAGGTTCTTCGCGAAACCGGCCGACGCGCGGGCTCCGTATACTCCGCCCATGATGCCGCCGAACAGGCCCACAACGGCCGCGAGTACCATGAACACGCCGATCTCGATGATATGACCCATATCGCCTTTGTTGATTCCGTTATCGACGAGCGATGCCATCATAAGCGGCACAACCATTTCCATGATAACCTCGAGGATCATGGAAAGCGGCGTAAGGATCGATTCTTTTTTGTACTCCCCGACATGGGATAAAAGTCTCTTGATCACTTTTTTATCTCCTTATTGCTCAAAAATGTGGAAAAGTCTGGCCTTAAAGTCGCCCCAGAATCCGTCCGTCGTATTGATTCCGGCGTACATGAGCGCGTCGCCCTTCAATGTCAGGACATTCTCCGCGGAATCGTCCGCGGCGTTCATGTCAAATACCGCGACTTTGTAGGTCTTTTCGGGATCTAGACCTCTGAGCTTAACGCGTCTGGTCTTGTAGTTTGCCTGATGCAGTACCTCGACCACGGTCAGCAGCGCCTCTTTCTTATCCTTTGTGACAACCTCCCACGCGTCCCAGAGTCCGTTTTCGAGGAAGGACGCAATGCGGTAATAGTCGCCTTCCCGCACGATGTCGTTGAATTTATGATACATCGCAACCTGCGCGGGGATCATCTTGCGGTCAGCCTCAGGGATGCGCGTTACGTCGAGCTCATAGCCGAAGGTTCCTGCGAGGGCCACATAGCCTCTCGTCTCGAAAGGAGTTACGCGTCCGACCGCATGGTTAGGACAGTCGCTCACGTGTGCTCCCATCGTGGAGAGCGGGTAAATGAGCGCCGTACCCTGCTGTATCTTAAGTCTTTCGATGGCGTCCGCGTCGTCCGAGCACCAGATCTGCGGTCCGTAATAGAGGATTCCGGGATCGAATCTCGCGCCGCCGCCCGAGCAGTTCTCAAGCAGCAGGTCGGGGAACTCGGTAACAAGTCTTTCCTGAAGCTCATACACTCCGAGCACGTAGCGGTGGAACAGCTCTCCCTGCGAATCGGAGTCAAGCTTCGCGCTGCCGAGATCGGTCAGCTGCCTGTTCATATCCCATTTCAGATATTCGATGTTCGCGCTCTTTAAGATGTTCCTGACCTGATTATATGTGTAATCCACAACATCGGGCCTCGACATGTCGAGCACGAACTGCGCGCGGCTCTGTACGGGTGTGCGCCCGGGAATGTGGATCGCCCATTCGGGATGAGCCCTGTAAAGATCGGAATCTAGCGAGATCATCTCGGGCTCCATCCAGATGCCGAACTTCATGCCGAGCTTGTTGACCTCATCTACGAGGTACTTCAGGCCGCCCTTTAATTTGTCCTCGTTTACGACCCAGTCGCCGAGAGAATTATCGTCGAAATTACGCTTTCCGAACCACCCGTCGTCCATAACGAGCATCTCGATGCCGAGCTCCGAAGCCTGCTTCGCGATGGAAATGAGCTTGTCGGTGTTAAAGTCGAAATAGGTCGCCTCCCAGTTATTGATCAGGATCGGCCTGCGGATATTTTTGTATTTGCTGCGGAGAAGGTGCTTACGATAGAGATCGTGGAAGGTGCGTGACATGGCTCCGATACCCTCGGAGGAATAAACCATAACGACTTCGGGCGATTCAAACACCTCGCCTGCGCGAAGGTTCCAGCAGAAGTCCTCGGGATTGATGCCCATCATGACTCTGACGGTCTTGAACTGCGACTTCTCGGCCTGCGCGATGAAGTTGCCCGAATAAACGAAATTAAAGCCCCATACCTCTCCGGCGTCCTCGGTGGTATTCTTATCGAGCAGCGCGATGAAAGGATGCTCCTGATGGCTCGACTCGCCTCTCTTGCTCGAAACATAATGCTTTCCGTAGCCGAGGCGGTTTCGGTCGATCGTGCGCTCTCTCGCCCATGAACCGTGCAGGAAGATCGTGTCGTAATCTCCCTCTTCAAATTCTACGCAAGTAGAAAGAACCTTTGTAAGCTTTATCTTATCGAATTTGCCTGCGTTGCGGACTCTTACGCTGCGCGTGATCGCGTCAAGGTCCTCAAAGACCGTATAGAGAAGCGTGACCTCGAGTCCGTTGTAAGGATCCTCCGCAGCGATCTCCAGCGTCGTGCAGTCTGCCTCGCTTCCGAAGGTCGCGGGCATTCCTGTGATCTTCGGCTTTCCGGAATATATAAGATGGGAACGGTATTCAAGAGAAGTTGCGGTGTGTCCGTTGGGATTGAGCACCTTAAAAGCGTCGTCCCTGAAGTCTCCGAGTCCGTGGGTGGGATACTCGAAGGGCATGCAGTCATTGAAGGAGCAGCGCTCGCGCTCATTGTTCGAAGGCACGTTCTGTCCGAAATTCGTGCGCGTAAGATCGGCGGTACGATAGTCGGAAAGCCTTCTGCCGTAGTACATGTGCAGCATGAAGCCCTCTTTGTCCACCAGCTCGATCATGTAAGTGGAATGCGGCGTGTCGAGCTTAAAGATGCGTTCGTTCTCGTAAAATACAATACCCATAAGTCTTCTCCTTTATCCCCTTGAAGCTTTTCCCGTCTCTTTTAT
>JAFZKM010000044.1 GCA_017553665.1 Lachnospiraceae bacterium | reverse complement strand
TCTTGACGAGAATAAGCCCGTAGTGGCTCTTGAATCGACTATAATATCGCACGGTATGCCTTATCCGAAGAACGTTGAGACTGCTCTTAACGTTGAGAAGATCGTAAGAGAGAACGGCTGCGTTCCCGCTACCGTCGCGGTGATCAAAGGCAAGATCACGGTCGGCATTTCTCCCGACCAGATCGAATATCTCGGAAAGAAAGGCACGGCTGTACATAAGGCCAGCAGGCGCGACCTTGCTGCTCTCTGCGCGAGAGGCGAGGACGGCGCTACGACCGTAGCCACGACCATGATAGCGGCAGCCATGGCCGGAGTTAAGGTATTCGCGACCGGCGGCGTGGGCGGAGTTCACCGCGGCGCCGAAGTTACTATGGATATCAGCGCGGACCTTGAGGAGCTCGCGATGACAGACGTGCTCGTAGTATGCGCGGGCTGTAAGTCAATACTTGACCTCGGCCTCACACTCGAGTATCTTGAGACAAAGGGCGTTCCCGTTATCGGTTACGGCACCGAGGAGCTTCCCGCCTTTTATACCAGAAAGTCGGGCCTTAAGGTTGATTACAGGCTCGATACTCCCGAAGAGGTCGCCAAGGTATTCTGCGTAAAGGAGACTTGCGGCTTAAAGGGCGGAATGCTCGTTGCGAATCCCATTCCCGAGGAATACTCGATGGACGCCGATTTCATCAACAAAAACATCGACGAAGCTGTCGAAGAGTGCAAAAAACTCGGCATCAAGGGCAAGGAGACCACGCCTTTCCTTCTCGACAAGATCCAGAAGCTTACCGGCGGATCTTCTCTTGAAGCCAACATCCAGCTGGTTTACAATAATGTGAGACTCGGCTGCGCTGTTTCAAAGGCCATCTGTGATTTGAAGTAAAAAAAACGGTTATTGGGGGACTATATGAGGATTTCCGACGCGCTTAAAGAAAGAATGACATTTTCCTTTGAGATCTTTCCGCCCAAGGAGGATAAGCCCCTTGAGCCTCTGAAAGATGTTCTCGGGAAGCTTAAACGCTTTAATCCCGATTTCATCAGCTGCACCTACGGCGCGGGCGGAACGAACAGGGGAAGAAGCCTTGAGATCTGCGATATCATTCTGCAGATGGGCACCGAATGCCTCACGAATTTCACCTGCATCGGCAATGACAGGGAGAGCATCGTACGTTATATCAGCGAATACGATAAGATCGGCGTTCGCAATATAATGGCGCTCCGCGGTGATTTCCCGCCCGGAACCGATCAGACCAACGGTGATTTCGAGCATGCGGACGCGCTGATCGCGTTCCTTAAAAAGGAATTTCCGCAGATGAATATCGGATGCGCGTGCTATCCGGAGGTTCACATCAAATGCGGCTCACTTGAGCAGGATATCGCGCATCTGAAGATCAAGCAGAACAACGGCGCGGAATTCGCCATAAGCCAGCTCTGCTTCGATGTCGACGAGTTCTCGAGATGGCTTGAAAAGGCCAGAAGAGCGGGCATCACTATCCCGATCATCGCAGGCATCATGCCTGTACTCACAGCCCCCGGCTGCACGAGAATGACTCTTTCAAACGGCTGCTCGATACCGAAGGAACTCGCGAGGATACTCGGAAAATACAGCGATTCCCCCGAGGACTTTAAGAAAGCCGGAAAGGAATACACGGTTGAGCTGCTCTATAAATATATAAACGCCGGCTTTAACGGAATGCATATATTTACGCTGAACAAATATGACGATGTGGCGGAGATAGTTAATATGTCGGGTATCCGCCTTGAATCGGGTATCCATGGATAAAAAGGCGATGAGGAGCAAGCTCGGAAACCTGCGAAAGTCTCTTTCCGATACCGAGATTTCGGTATTTACCGAGCAGATCCTTGACAGAGTCGTTAAATCCGAAGAATACCGGAATGCCAAAGAGATCTTTATCTACGTCAACTGCAAGCAGGAAGTCCCGACACTTCCTCTTATCAGACACGCGTTGGAGAAGGGCAAGAAAGTAGCAGTTCCGCGCGTGGAAGGCGACAAGATGGAGTTCTACTACATTGGCGAGGAAGATGATCTGGAGCCCGGTTATATGGGCATCTTTGAGCCTGTAATCGCGAATGTCGCGGAGGCAAAGGAAGCATTGATGATCCTTCCGGCACTCGCTTTTGACAGTAATTTCTACAGGCTCGGCTACGGCGGAGGCTATTACGACAGATACATAAATGAGCATCCGAAGAGCAGGTTTACAAAGATGGGACTTGCCTATAATTTCCAGTACATGCGCCATAATTACATTGACGCGGAATGGTATGACAGGCAGGTAGACGTGATAGTTACTCCAGACAGACTATACAGAAGGACTTAAAACCATGTCCGATTTTAAAAATGATCTTAAGCTGCTGGACGATATCGACCTTTATGTGCTCGATATGGACGGCACCTTTTATCTGAGCGAGGATATCATCCCCGGATCGCTCGAATTCCTGCGCGCGGTTGAGGACTGCGGCAAGAGATGGATGTTCTTTACGAATAATTCGTCAAAGGACAAGAGCCTTTATATCGAGAAGCTCGCGAGGATGGGCTGTCATGTGACCGAAGACATGATATTTACCTCGGGCGACATCATGATCGAGTTCCTGAAGACGAACCGTCCCGGGAAGTCGGTTTATGTGATGGGCACGCCGCCT
>JAFZKM010000043.1 GCA_017553665.1 Lachnospiraceae bacterium | reverse complement strand
ACCGACGATCCTCGCACTCTTTCTGAAAGGCTTGTCGTATGTAAGTCCGAGTTCCCTCATATCATAAAGAGTTCTTCTCTGAACGGGCTTGAGTCCGTCCCTGACATCGGGAAG
Source organism: Lachnospiraceae bacterium (assembly GCA_017553665.1). The sequence continues at coordinate 2,826 of JAFZKM010000043.1, read as the reverse complement.
TGCACGGGAAACTATGACGCTCATCGCGTAATCCACATAGGATCTCTGCATTTCCTCGGAGTATTCTGTTTTGATGATCTTTTCTTCTATCTTAGCCATTACATTTCTACCTTAAGATCAAATATCAAGATTGGCATCATTTGCATGTTCATAGATGAATGTCTTACGGGGAGGAACGTCGGTACCCATAAGAAGCTCCGTTGTTTCGGAAGCCATTCTCGCATCTTCGATCTCGACCTGCTTGAGTCTTCTGGTCTTGGGGTCGAGCGTCGTCTCCCAGAGTTGGTCGGGATCCATCTCACCGAGACCCTTGTATCTCTGAAGTGTGAAGGGTCCCTTATGAGAAGCCCTGTATTTCTCGAGGGCTTTGTCGTCATAAAGATATTCCTCTTCACCCTTTGAAGGCATCGCCTTGTAAAGAGGAGGCATAGCAATGTAGATATGTCCCTCAAAAATAAGTTCCGGCATGAACCTGTAGAAAAGAGTGAGAAGAAGCGTCGAGATATGTGCACCGTCGACGTCCGCATCGGCCATGATTATGATCTTGTCATAGCGGAGCTTGTTGATATCGAAATCATTGCCGTAGCCTTCCGAAAATCCGCAGCCGAATGCGTTGATCATTGTTTTGATCTCGGCATTTTCAAGGATCTTATTAATGGAAGCCTTCTCAACATTGAGTATCTTACCTCTGATGGGAAGGATTGCCTGGAACATTCTGTCTCGTGCGGTCTTAGCGGAGCCTCCCGCGGAATCTCCCTCTACGATGAAGATCTCGCAGTTCTTCGGATCCTTGTCCGAGCAATCGGCGAGCTTTCCGGGAAGACTCATGCCTTCGAGCGCCGACTTGCGGCGGGTAAGCTCTCTCGCCTTACGCGCTGCGTCACGCGCGCGCTGCGCGAGAACCGCTTTTTCGATTATTATCTTGCCCACATTGGGATTCTGCTCAAGGAAATAAGTCAGCTGCTCGCTCACAACCGCGTCAACCGCAGTCCTGGCCTCGCTGTTTCCGAGTTTCTGCTTTGTCTGGCCCTCGAACTGGGGCTCGGGTATCTTTATGCTGATAATCGCCGAAAGACCTTCGCGAAGATCCTCGCCGCTTAAGTTCTCCTCGCTTTCCTTGAGGTACTTCATATTGCGGGCATAGTCGTTGAAGGTTTTGGTCAGAGCGTTCTTAAAGCCCGTAAAATGCGTGCCGCCTTCGGGCGTGGTGATATTGTTTACGAAGCTGTAGCAGCCTTCGTTGTATCCGTCGTTATGCTGCATCGCGACTTCGACCAGAACGTCACCCTTCTGGCCTTCGCAGTAAATGATCTCGGGATAGAGAGTTACCTGGCTTCTGTTGAGGTACTGAACGTACTCGCGGATACCGCCCTCATAGTGGAATTCCGCGACTTTTTCCTCTTCCTCGCGCTTGTCCCTTAAGACGATCCTGAGTCCCTTTGTGAGGAACGCGATCTCGCGGAGACGCTGCTTTAAGGTACCGAAATCAAAAACGGTCTCTTCAAATATCTCCTTGTCGGGAAGGAAAACAACCGTGGTACCGGTCCTGTCGGAATCTCCGATCTCCTGCAGCGGTGCCTCGACCTTTCCTCTGTTGTAGCGCTGTCTGTACATCTTTCCGTCCTGCTCTACCGTTACCTCGAGCCACTCGGAAAGAGCGTTAACGACCGACGCGCCTACGCCGTGCAGACCTCCGGATACCTTATATCCTCCGCCGCCGAACTTTCCGCCGGCATGGAGTACCGTAAATACGACCTCGACCGATGAAACACCCTTTTTCTTGTTGATTCCTACGGGTATTCCGCGGCCGTTGTCGATAACGGTGATGGAATTGTCTTTGTTGATCGATACGTCGATCACCGTGCAGTAACCGGCAAGTGCCTCATCCACGGCGTTATCCACTATCTCATACACAAGATGATGGAGTCCGCGAAGTGAGGTAGTACCGATGTACATACCGGGTCTCTTTCTTACCGCTTCAAGTCCTTCCAGAATCTGTATCTGGTCGGCACCGTACTCATTACTCATTCTTTTTCACTCTTTCTATAGTTATTCTGCCGCGTATACTCTGCCGTTCTCGACTTTGTAAATGCGGTCGAGCTTAATGCGCCCGTTCACGAACTCTTCCAGTCCGGTACATGTGATTACGGTCTGGATGTCCTCAATGCTGTTTAAGAGCTCTGTCTGTCTGTTCCTGTCCAGCTCCGACAGCACATCGTCAAGCAAAAGCACCGGTCTGTCCCCGGTTTTCTCCCTGACAAGCTCGATCTCAGCCAGCTTCAGCGTAAGGGCAGCGGTTCTCTGCTGTCCCTGTGAGCCGTACTTTCTGGCCTCGTCGCTGTTTATTTCAAATCCGATGTCATCCCTGTGCGGTCCGACATTCGTGGTCTTAAGAATTATGTCCCTCTCGTGCGAAAAACCGAGTTCCGCCGAAAGCATATCCGCCGCGACATTCGGAAGATACTTAAGAGTCAGCCTTTCTTTTCCTCCGGAGAGCCTCTCATGTATCTTTGAAGCCCTGCTGCCGATCTCCTTTACGTATTCCGCGCGCTTTTTGATTATATAGTCTCCGTATTTTACAAGCTGTTCATCCCATACGGAAAGCGTATTCTCCAGCTCGTCGTTCTTCTTTATCTGCTTCAGCAGGATATTTCTCTGATTCAGGGCTTTCTTGTATGATGAAAGGCTGTAGAGATACATCTTGTCGAGCTGGGAAAGTGCCATGTCAATGAAGCTTCGCCGCTCCGCGGGTCCGTTCTTGATGATCGAAAGGTCATCCGGTGAAAATGAAATGATATTCATCATCCCGTATATCTCGGAAGCCTT
>JAFZKM010000042.1 GCA_017553665.1 Lachnospiraceae bacterium | reverse complement strand
GCTTAAGCCCAACGGTCTTATCCTCAGCTATCCCGTCATAACATCCGACGAAAAATCACATGCCGAATCGATCGCCAATATCATGGGTTCCGACGACCGCGTCCTCAATACCGACGCCGCTGCCGAGATCGTAGCGCGCCTGCAGAGCAATCTATCCAAAGAGACCGCCTGCCCTGCCGCTCAACCCGAAAAACCCCTGATCTTCGACCGCTTGTTTTCTACAGGCGTAGATAAAGAAACCTTCCGCGCGGCCCTCTCTCTCGAGAACCAGGTCACTGAGGACACCCCTCCCTGCTTCATCTGGCACACGCAGACCGACGGAGCGGTACCTGTGGAGAATTCCCTTTACTTCGTCAACGCCCTCCAGGCGCACAACATCAATTACGAACTCCATATCTACCCGATGGGCGGCCACGGAGTATCGCTCGCAAACTATTTAACTGATACCAATGACGGCAACGGGAACTATCCCGTGATCCAACGCTGGATCATAGACGCCTGCCGCTGGGTTAAGGAACAATAACCCTCGGCAGTACCAGAAATAAAACTCAGAAACAGGGATCCGGTCCTGTTGTCCGTGCATCGCACGGGCGACGGGATCGGATCCCTGTTTCTTTACTGTATATCTTTTAGTTACGTGAAAACTCAGCCAGCTCCAGCCCGGGATTTCTCTCGCAGACAGTACGGATACTCCACTCGTGCGCGAACAGGAGCAGCGGATTGTCCTTGAGATCCTTTACGCGCTTTGTGTCGGTCGTTACCGACAGATCCGCGAGATTCTTCGGAGTCTTCGTTACCCAGCGGACGTACTCGTAAGGCAGCGTCTCCATCTTGATCTCCACACCGTACTCGGACTCGAGGCGGAACTTAAGAACATCGAACTGCAGGATACCTACCACGCCGACGATGATTTCTTCCATTCCGGTATTGAACTCCTGGAATATCTGTATCGCGCCTTCCTGCGCGATCTGCATCACGCCTTTAAGGAACTGCTTGCGCTTCATCGTATCCATCTGGCGTACCTTCGCGAAATGCTCCGGAGCGAAGGTCGGGATACCCTCATATTTCACCTTCATGCCGGGCGCGCATACCGTGTCGCCGATCGAAAAGATTCCGGGATCGAACACGCCGATGATATCGCCCGCGTACGCCTCACTGATGCCCTTGCGCTCCTCGGCCATCATCTGCTGGGGCTGCGAAAGACGAAGCTTGCGGTTGCCCTGCACATGGAACACCTCCGCGTCCGCGTCGAACCTGCCGGAGCAGACACGCATGAACGCGATCCTGTCGCGGTGCGCCTTGTTCATGTTCGCCTGGATCTTGAAGACGAAGGCGGAAAAATCATTCTTTATCGGATCTATAGCCTCACCGCCTGCGGTACGTGCCAGCGGAGGAGGCGTCATTTTCAGGAAATACTTCAGGAAATTCTCCACACCGAAATTGTTCAGCGCGGAACCGAAGAATACGGGTGTCAGCTCACCGGCCTGCACGCGCGCGAGGTCAAATTCGTCCGTCGCGCCGTCCACGAGCTCGATCTCCTCCTGCAGCTTGCGGTGAGCTTCCTTTCCGATGATCTCATCAAGGGAGGGATCTCCGATCACCGCCTCGATCGACTCAACTTCCTTCATTCCGTTGTTCGCGGCGAAGTAACGGCTGATCTTGCGGGTGCGACGGTCGTAAACGCCCTTAAAGCCCTTTCCCGAACCGATGGGCCAGTCCATGGGACAGGTCCTGATGCCGAGCACGGTCTCGATCTCGTCGAGCAGCTCGTAGGTGTCGTGCGCCTCACGGTCCATCTTGTTGATGAAGGTGAAGATCGGTATATGACGCATTACGCAGACCTTGAACAGCTTGATGGTCTGGGCCTCAACGCCCTTCGCTCCGTCTATTACCATGACCGCCGAATCGGCTGCCATAAGCGTTCTGTAGGTATCCTCCGAGAAATCCTGATGGCCCGGGGTATCAAGGATATTGATGCAGTAGCCGTCGTAATTGAACTGCATGACCGATGAAGTAACCGAGATACCTCTCTCCTTCTCGATCTCCATCCAGTCGGAAACCGCGTGTCTCGCCGTCTTTTTCGCCTTTACCGAGCCCGCGAGGTTGATCGCTCCGCCGTAGAGCAGAAGCTTCTCGGTAAGGGTCGTCTTACCTGCGTCGGGGTGCGAGATTATCGCAAAAGTCCGTCTTTTTGATATTTCATTTGAATACTTGTCACTCATTTTTAAGTCCTCTCATTCAGTTTCCTGCGGATCACTATCTCAAAGCAGATCAGGAGCAGCACTCCTGCGCTCAGCCAGGCGATCGCGTTCGCGAAGCATACGCCCGCGTAGCTCTCTTCCCGCACGGCAATGATCGCGCAAACGATACGACTCGCAAGCTCTATCGCGGCGCCGAGCAGCGTAGTAACACTGTAGCCCATTCCCTGAAGGGCGTTCCTGTAAACAAATATCAGGCCCAGCGGGATATAAAAGAGCGGGCAGATCGAGAAATATACCTTTGCCCATCTGATCATCTCGGAAAGATCCTCGGTGACAAACAGCGGGATCGTGTACTGCGGTGTCGGAATGAGGATCGCGGCGATCACGGCTCCGTAACCGACTGTCAGCAGCGCTGCCTGAAATACGCCTTTTCTGATGCGCCCGTAATCCGCTATTCCGCGGTTCTGCCCGGAGTAGGTGGCCATTGCCGC
>JAFZKM010000041.1 GCA_017553665.1 Lachnospiraceae bacterium | reverse complement strand
CGAGAGAAACCGGCGAGATCGGTGGTGAAGAAAGATGAGAGTACTTGTAGTGGAACCGTATAAGAAACCATACGAGAAGGAGATCGATCCCGGGCTCGAAAGCTTGCAGCACGAGGTCGGAGGCGATATTGAAGTCGTTTATCCGTTTGACGATCCTGTCGGCATCATTTGCAACGAAGAAGGTAAGCTTGAGGGACTTCCTCTCAACCGTTCCCTTCGCGATGAGGACGGCGAGATCTATGATATCCTTGCAGGGACTTTCATTATAGCCGGTCTCGGCGAGGAAGATTTCGAAAGCCTCAGCAAAAAGCAGATGGATAAATATAAAGAGCATTTCAAGACTCCCGAGCAGTTCATCTCGATAGGCGGAGAGATATTCTCTATCCCCATGGCTGAGATTGGGGAAAAGCCTACCCGCCCTGAGCCTTCCGTAAACGGGGAGGCACGATAGAAATGAGCACATACGTTGACGCAAGGACGGAGCATTTCGAGGAGATAACGATCTTCGATGAGCCCGCCCTTTTCACGTCCCTTCGTATAGACCCTTCCACCATTCCGGTGGGAGTGTATAAGTACGAGATAAGGCATGATGATGAATGCCAAGGGATCGCCTGTGAAGTCGCCCGAAGGATAATCGTCAATCATTGGGGCAGCATTTTAACGCTCCGCCCTCTCGATCTCGGAGACGAAGGCCGCATCTACATGGATGGCGACGAGATCAATTACGGCATTGACAGTCCGGTAACGCTCGGCGAGTTCATGAAGCGGTATTCACAAGGCATAGAAACGCCTGCCAAACAAGAAGAAAGATAAAGGAAGGAGGCCAAACCGTGCGCAACAAGCTGCAGGCAATAACAGAACTGCTGATATTCTCAACAAAACAGTCAACCGCATCAATAAAAGATTGGAAGTCCTTTTTGACAAGCTCGGCTTGGCACTACAAGTACCCATATACCGACCGGCTGCTCATCCACGCACAGAGACCGGACGCGACCGCCTGCGCCGAGTTTGAGGTCTGGAACGAAAGACTTGACCGACGCATCTCAAGAGGTTCAAAGGGCATCGCCCTTCTGACCACCTCAGGATCGAAAACGCAGCTTCGGTATGTGTTCGACGTATCGGATACATATTCAAGGCGAAATATCCCCTTTAAGCTTTGGGAAGCAAAGCCCGAGTACGCTTCCGCGATCTGCGAAGCGCTCTCCGACAGCTACGATTTCAGCTTCAACGATTCAATAGAAGCAGCAGTATTCGGTGCGGCGGCAAACGCGGTATCGGACAACAGCGCGGATTACCTTCAAAGGCTTGAAACAAGAGCCGGTGACAGTTTACTGGAAGGGATAACGGGAGACGATCTCAAAATAACCCTTTTCAACGCACTGACTGTCGCCGTATCGCATACCGTACTTACCCGCCTTGGCTTCGATCCATCGGAGTACATACAGGATATCGATTACGAGCCCGCGCTCATGTTCAATACCCATTCCACCGCGAATGTTCTGGGCACTGCTGCGGGCGACATATCCGAGATGATACTCCGAACCGTTGAAAGAACGGTCCGTGCGGAAGAAAAAAAGCGCGACATCGTTGCAAGGCGTGAACGCCCGCGCGATAATGTGCGTGAGAACAATAACGAAAGGAGACCCGACAATGGAGATAACCTACACACAGAAGGGCGATTACCTGTATCCCGACCTGTATCTGCCGCCCCAGCCGACGGAGGACATCGGGAGGTTCGGCAGGATGCGCAAGAAGTTCCTCAAGGAGCATCAGAAGGACACCTTCGCCCTGCTTCTCATGGAGAACCGCCTGCAGGAGCACCTGATAGAGATCAACCGGCAGGCGCTGGAGATGATCGACACGATCACGGAGCAGACCGCGAAAGCGACGGGCGTGACCGAGGAGCTCAAAGCCTCGGATCAGCTCGAATGGATCCGCAGGATGAACGAGCTGAGAGCGGCGGCGGAACAGCAGGTGATCAGGGAGATAGTCCTCAGCTGAATCTTTTAGGCGAAGAGACGGGTACACCACCCGTCTTTTCCATTTCACAGGAGGATTTCGACGCGGAGCTCGTCCGCGGCTCCGGCTTCTCTGACGGCAAATACCGTATCTATAGCTTCTATCGGGGCAATCCCACCAAGGATGACGCCGTTGCATTCCTTAAAAGGGAGTACGGTATAGGCGGACACTCGCACACGTACCTTGACGGAACGCACGGATTTGTCGATCACGACGGCAAGGGACTGTCCTTCGCCGTATATCAGGACACGGGCAGAAAAGAATACCTCTTCAAATGGCCGCAGGTGGATTCACGCCTGCGGTTTTTGATTTCCACGGATCGATACCTCTCACAAAAGGAGAAGGACGGGCTCCCCGCATATGAGGAGCGCGAACGCGAACGCCGGGAGCAGCTCGAAGAAGAACGCCGAAACCGTGAGGAAATGCGCACGGCGGTACAGCGGATGGAAGAAAAGCGGGCGGAAGCGAAGTATAAGCTGACGCTTGGGGCGACCGTTTACATCGG
>JAFZKM010000001.1 GCA_017553665.1 Lachnospiraceae bacterium | reverse complement strand
TAAAATGGAACGCCAGCTTGAACAGGATCGCGACCACGATGACAATGATGACCGGCGTCGGGATCGGTATTCCCGGGATAAAGCCGCCTATCGCGGTGATGATCGGGCTGCTGACCGTCGGGGTCGCGCCGCCGTTGATCCAGTAGGCGATCGAGCGTCCGCAGGTGTAAAGTATCAATGTCGCGATCATCGGCTGAATCCTGAAGACCGCAACCAGAGTTCCGTTAAATGTACCGAACAGCATGGCCACAACGCAGGCCGCGAGGAACGCGAGAAGCACGGTTCCGCCCTTGATCGCGGGAGCCGACTTCAGAACTTTTACGAACACGCTGCCCGCGATAGCCGCGGCAGCGCCCACGCTGATATCCTGTCCGCCGCAGGCCGCCGTAACGAGCGTCATGCCCATTGCCAGGACTGCCAGCTCGCTCGCGCCGTTGATAATGCTTATCAGGTTGCCCGCGAGCACCACATTTCCGTCGTTGTTATGCATGATCCCGATGCTGAAGAACCCGGGATCCCTGATCAGGTTGAATATCACGAGCAGGAAGATCGCGACGAGCGGGATCGTCAGCTGACCGAGGCCCGTCGAAAAGAACTTTTTTGAATCTTTCTTCATCTCAAGCCTCACCTCCCGCTATCGTCTTCATTACCTGCGACTGATTCAGGTCGCGTCCTTTGAGCTCACCCACGATATGCCTGTCGCGCATGACGATCAGGCGGCTGCAGGTACGCAGCATTTCCTCAACCTCCGAGGAAATGAAAGTCACGCTCACGCCTTCCTCTGCGAGTTTCAGCACGAGCTTCTGTATCTCGAGCTTTGTTCCGACGTCGATTCCTCGGGTCGGCTCGTCGAGTATCAGGTAATCCGGATGCGTGAGCAGCCATCTGGCCAGTATTACCTTCTGCTGATTGCCGCCGCTGAGTGACCCTACGGGTGTTTCGCGGCTCGCAGTCTTTATATTCAAAACTTTTATGTATTCATCCGCAAATGCTTCGGATTCACTGCGGCTGATCGGCTTGAAGAAGCCGTTCATAACCTGCAGCGCAAGTATGATATTCTCTCTTACACTGAGCTCGGCAATGATGCCGTCACGCTTTCTGTCCTCCGCCAGATATCCGATACCGTGCTTCATCGCGTCGATCGGACGCGTGATCTTAACGGGCTCTCCCTTGATCTTTACATTGCCGCCGTTTACCTTGTCCGCGCCGAAAATGGCTCTTACGCTCTCGCTTCGGCCCGATCCGAGCAGACCCGTAAATCCGTTGACCTCTCCCTGATGTATGCAGAAATCGAAAGGCTGCGCGGCGCTGCTCGAAAGATTCTCGGCCTCGTAAAAGACTTCCTTCGATGTTTCATTCTCCTCATCGCTCTCACCGAGCGCGCTCAGCTCGTCCAGCTCCTTACCGATCATCTTCGCCACCAGCTCAACCTGCGGCAGCTCCTCGGTCAGATATTCGCCTACGAGCTCGCCGTTTCGAAGTACCGTGATGCGGTCGCTGACCTCGTAGACCTGCTCAAGGAAATGCGTAACGAAGATAATGCCCACGCCCTGCTTCTTCAGATCTCTCATCAGATCAAAGAGCATGTTTACTTCCTTGTCGTCCAGCGAAGATGTGGGCTCGTCCAGGATCAGGACCTTACACTTCATATCCACCGCGCGCGCGATGGCCACCATCTGCTGTACCGCAAGGGAGCAGCTTCCGAGCTGCTGGGTGCTCCTGGCGGGAATGCCGAGATGATTCAGTATCTCGTCCGCCCGTACTTCGTAATCCTTATGCTTTATCCACGAACCGGTCTCTCTGCCGATGAACATGTTCTCGGCAACGGTCAGGTTCGGGCAAAGCGTGATCTCCTGATAAACTGTACTGATACCCTTGTTCTGGGCGTCCTGCGGTGAGCGGATGCTGACATTCGCTCCGTCGATCGTGATCTCGCCGCCGTCCATCTGGTAAACGCCCGTAAGTATCTTGATAAGGGTTGATTTTCCGGCTCCGTTTTCGCCCATGAGAGCATGGATCTCACCCTTTCTGAGGGTAAAATCCACATTGTGAAGCGCGAGTACTCCGGGGAAGCGCTTCTCTATATGACGCATCTGCAGCAATGTGTTATCCTGCATGTTTGATCCCATCACATGCCCTCCTAATGTTTGTTAAAAAACGGCGCAGCCTGGAATTGCTCAGCTGCGCCGTCCGAATTCATTCGTTTATTGCTTTATCATTCGCCGAGACCGTAGGTGTCGATGTCGCTCTGAGTAAGTGTTGTAGCGTCAAAGCCCTTCTCTTCGTTGATGATCTTCTTGGTGGATGAAGTCTTGGTTCCCTTGATCAGATCGCTGATGATCTGAGCCTGGAAAGGTGAGCACTGTCCATCATAGTTCCACTTGCCTGCGAGGAGTTCTCTGAGAGCCCACTTATTGCAGTCAAAGCCCATAACGATAACCTTGCCGCCTACGCCGTGAGTGATACCGTTCTCGTCAAGAGCCGCAACAGCGCCCTTAGCCATACCGTCGTTCTCCGCGTAGATTACGTTGAAGTCTTCACCGCTGTTGATAACGGACTCAACGATCTTCTTAGCTTCTGCCTCATCCCATGTAGCTGTCTGCTGAACAACCTTTGTCATCTTGCCCGATGCAAACTGAGCGTCAAGAGCGCCTGTACGTCCGATCTGCGCGTCCGAACCCATAGCTCCCTGGATGTGGATAACCTTGTACTCGGAAAGGTTCTGGCTGAGCAGCCAGTTAACCGCTGTCTCGCCTTCCTTAGCCATATCCGATACAACTGCTGCCTCGTAGAGGTCTTCGCTTACATCGATCATACGGTCGAATAAGTAAACCTTGATGCCGGCTTCCTTAGCCTTCTTGAGAACTGCATCCCATCCTGTAGTCTCAGCTGCGGAAATGAGCAGGTAATCAACGCCTTCGGTAATGAAGCCCTGAGCAGCCTGAAGCTGATCGTCGTTCTTGATGCTGTAGTAGGTCTTCAGATCATAGCCGTTTTCCTTTGAGAAAACTGCTTCCATGTCCTTAACGTTAGCCTCGCGGTAACCGGACTCCGAAGGGGGGTTGTTAACAACGCCGACCTTGATGTTTCCCGACTTCTTTGAGCAGGCGCTCATCGAAAGAGCCAGGATAAGAACCAGAACAAGTGCCAAAACTTTTGAAATTTTCCTCATTACATTCTCCTCCTTTATTTAACGCCGTTTCATTGCGTCTGGGATAAGCATAGCTTATAAAATGAATGAGGTAAATCAACGTTCGTTTCGTCTTGGTTGAATTTTATATCGTATTCTTACACGTTTTCGAAAAACGGTTGAATATTGTTTTACACGGGTTGGTTTTGATACTGCTGGCGGTATTCCGAGGGTGTGATCCCGACATTTTTCTTGAAGATATAGCTGAAATAATGCGCGTCGTTATAACCGGATTCGCGCGCGATCTGCGAGCTCTTGAAATTCGTGCCGCGCAGCAGTTCCTTGGCCTTATTCAGGCGCAGATAGATCAGATACTCGGTAAATGTCTGGCCGTTCTGCTGCGAGAATACGGTCGAAAAACGGCTGTTGCTCATATTCACGGCTTTCGCTACGTCCTGGAGCATCAGGTTCGGGTCCGCGAAATGCTGCGCCATGTAAAGCTTCGCCTCGCTGATCACCGACGGGGTCTTGCGGTCGTCCGCGGCCTCGCCCATCTCCCTGACACCGAGGATTATCGCTTTTTCGTCCGTGCGCTCCACGAGCAGGTGGCGTATATGACGTGCTGCCCTGAAACTGTTGTAGATCTTCGCGGGCTCGTCAACGATATCACCGATGCCGGCGCGTATGCCTGTGCAGCCGCAGCGCTCGAGTTCCCTTACCAAAGACGAAGCGAACGCGTAGGCTCTCTCCTCCGCGTCCTCGGCCGTATCTCCGAGCACCAGAAGCCTCGTTCCGACCCTGCCCGAGGAAGCATGGACAATGCCTCCGCTGCTCTCCGCGAGCGAAACGGCAGCCTCCTGGCCTTCTTCGGTGGGGCTGAACGCGGCGTCGATGACCACATAATACTTCGCGGGGAGCGGACAGCCCATCGCGGCCAGCTGCTTCAATACATTGTCCGCGTCTTTTTCGGCCGCCTCATCGGAAAACAGCGAACCGATAAGCTTCTCCTTTACAAACTTGCCGTCGCCCTCCATACGGGCACGCAGGCTCGCCGCATGCTCGAGTGTTTTTCTTTCTTCCTTAAGCTGGGCGCTCACCTTATCGAGAACGGTCCGCAGTTCCTCGGCATTGATCGGCTTTAAGAGGTATTCGCGCACGCCGAGCTGTATGCACTGGCGCGCGTACTCGAATTCATCGTAACCGCTGAGCACGATGATCCCGATCCAGGGCATCTGCGCGCGCAGTGTCCTGCACAGCTCGATGCCGTCCATGAAGGGCATTTTGATATCGGTGATCACAATGTCCGGGTTCGTGTCCCTGATCATAGGGAGCGCCATTTCCCCGTCGGGCGCCTCGCCGACCAGCGTATAGGGCGTCTCGTCCCACGGGAAGGACTCTCTGATGCCCTCTCTTACCACTATCTCGTCATCAGCCAGAAACACTTTCATTGTCGGAAATCTCCTCTCTCGTGCGGCAGGGCACCCTGAAGCTCACTTCGGTGCCGTCCGCGCCGCTTTCGATATTCAAACCTTCGGCCTGGTTATAATAAAGTCTTATGCGCAGATTGACATTTACAAGTCCGAATCCGCCCGAGCCCTCGCTGACCGTGGGCTGGCCCTTCTTCATCCTCTCGCTGAGGTCCTTCAGCTGCTCCTTCGTCATGCCGGAACCCGTGTCGCGCACGCTGAATACCAGGTATCCGTCCTCGAGCCTGCCCTTTACGGTTATCTTTCCGCCGCCGCGTTTGATCTTGATGCCGTGATACAGCGCGTTCTCAACCAGCGGCTGCAGCAGGAGCTTTAATATATAGTACCCGCCGATCTCGTCGGGAATGTCGATCTCGTATTCCATGATGTCGCGGTATCTGGTCTGCTGGATCTTCAGATAGCCCTCGATGTGCTTCTTTTCCTGGCTGATCGGTATCCAGTCCGCGCCGGACGAAAGGCTGATCCTGAAGAAATCCGACAGCGCGCTGGTCAGATGGATGACCTCGTCCTTCTCGCCGGCCTCCGCCTTCCAGACGATCGCGTCAAGCGTATTGTACAGGAAATGCGGGTTTATCTGCGTCTGAAGGGTCCTGAGTTCCGCCTTTCGCAGGTTCCTGCCGTCCTTCTGGCTCTGCTCCATCATGTTTTCCAGGCGGTCCGCCATCGTATTTACCTGCATGGTCAGGTTCCGCAGCTCCGAAACATCGGTATCGGGAAGCCTCGCGTCAAGCGTTCCTTCCGCGAGCTGCGCGGCAACCGCCTCTAAGCGCTCGATGGGCTGGCGCACGGAATCCGCCGTGGCCTTAACCGTGCTGTTTCTGAGCAGCAGGGCGATCACTACGATGATCACTTCTGCGACCGCGGTGAGTATTATGACGATCCTCAGGCTCAGGCTCATCTGCGCCGCGGAATGTATCTCCTGCGCGATGTAGTCGTTCAGCATGCTGTCGACAAGCGACGCCACGCCTCTGATCTCCGCGAGGACCTCTTCGTTCTGAACTACGGGTATCTCATTGTCAATATTGTCGCGGATGCGGTTGACATAATTCTCCAGCGTCTGCATCGTACGGCTCGCGACTATCAGCGAAAGACGGTTCTCCGAACCTGTCCGGTCGGTGATCGTCTCTATCGTGTAATCCACGTCGTGGATCTTATTGTAAATATTGCTCTCCGGGAAGGTCTCGCGTCCGCTGACCACGTTCCACGCCGCGCCCGGGATGTCCTCGGCAACGGCGGTCTTCAGGTCCGCGATCGTTTCCATTCTCGCGATCGCGCTGTGATATTTCCAGGCATAAAAGAGCATGAGGACCAGGCTGATGATGATCGGGAACACCAGCATCAGCACCAGCTTGTGGCTCAGATCGTTGATCCGGCCGAGTATGCTCTTTTCCTTCCTTATCCGTTCTGCCATAGTCCTTCTCCGCTATGCTCAATATCCTCTCGGCGCGAGCTGTGAAAGATCCTGCTCGTCGCTGAAAACCTGCTCCTCCGGATGGATGACCGCGTCGACATTCTCGCCCGCTTTGAGCATCAGAACGGTCTCCATCAGCGCCTTTCCGAGTTTCGGCGTGCACTCGACAACGCAGTTTATCCTGCCCTCTTTGAGCACGTCGATGGCCTCCTGGCCGCCGTCTATCGAAATGATGATGATATCCTTGCCGGGCACAAAACCGGCCTTCTCGATCTCGGGGATCGCTCCTAAGGTCATCTCGTCATTATGGCTGAATACCACATCTATCGTGTCGGAATAGGTCTTCAGCAGATATCTCATGCACTCCGCTCCCCGGCTCTTCAGGAAATCGCCGTCAATG
>JAFZKM010000350.1 GCA_017553665.1 Lachnospiraceae bacterium | reverse complement strand
TATTCCAGTTCCCAAGCTGTTCGGTCGTGATCACGCACATCTGCAATATCTTCTCCCGCAGCGTCATCGCTCCGATATCATAGGCTCCGCTTAATGATCCGTTTTCCATCTCGTTCGTATCTTCCGTCTCTTCCATTTCTTCCGTATCTGTCGGTTCGCAGTCGGGCGCAGGTTCGGGTGTCGGAGTGTCCGTCACATCCGGCCCGGGTGTCACCATGGGACCCGCAGCATCCGTCGGACCCGGCACCTCCGTTGTCTTCGGCGCCTCCGTCGCTGTGATCACCGGTGTCGGGCTCACATCCGCCCCGCCTGTCACATTCTTGGAACAGCCTGCCATAATGCAGCAGACCGTTATCAGGATCCCCAAAAGGATCCGGAACTTATTGCAGTTCATTTTATTCCATCTCTTCCCTGATCTTTCTCCTTTTCCTCAGTTCTTCATCCTCTCCGGGCATCACGCAGCGGCTCATCCCACAGCACTTTGCCGCCTGCTTCGGCTGCGACTGCGTCGATCGTCTCGCGGAACGAGTCCATAAAGGCCTGCTCCTTCTTCTTCGATCTGCGGCCCTTGCCCTCGTACAGCACCTTCTCAAAGAACGCGTCGTATGACACCGCAAAATCCTCGTCGTTCTTGTGCGGGAAGAACGTCACACCCGCGGTATACTTTATCTGCCCGGCCTCGGAGTCCGAAACCAGCATCACCAGCGCGGCCTTGCGCTTCACACCGTTAAAAGTGCCCTGTGCCTTGAAATACTGCTCGTAAACATTGATAGTCGCCATATCATTCTCCTTTCATCCCGTCCATCAGAGCCTTTCCGCACTCAATGATCTCGTCGCTGAGGATCGCAAAAATGATCGATATCTCGTAGTCCGGGTTCTCCTGCACAAAATCCATGCACGCCTTGATCGCCATCTGCCATGCGCCTTCCACCGGATATCCGAAAATGCCCGCTGAGATCAGCGGAAATCCGATCGACCGGCAGCCATTTTCCATGGCCAGTTCCAGCGATTTCTTATATTCGCCGTAAAATAGCTCGGCCTCGTGATGACCGCCGCCGTGATACCTCGGTCCCACCGCGTGAATTATGTATTTGGCGAGCCTGAAACCCGGCGTGATGACAGCCGAACCCGTATCGCAGTGTCCGATCTTTCCGCAGGCCTCCTCCAGCTGCTCAAACCCGGCCGCCGAGAATATCGCGCCGCAGACCCCCGCACCTGCCCGGAGACCGTCATTCGCCGCATTTACCACAGCATCGGTCCCCACATCGGTGATGCTCGCTTTTCTGATCTCCAATGTACTCATAGCCGCCACTCATCCTTTCTTCCTCGTCAGAAAATTCGCGATCTCATCAATATCCTCGCTCATTGTACCACAAAACCCCGCCTGTGAAAAATACGTGATCTGTGCTATAATATTCCCAAAGATCTACAGTACCACCCTACACACCATCTCACGATCGGAGGGCACTCAAATGAGCAAAAAAATCCTGGTCTTACTCGTGGCGCTCGCCACTCTTCTCTCAGCATTCGGCACACTGCCAGTACGCGCGGCGGAAGCGGTAAAACCCGATGTTCCGGAATTCGAACTGCAGGTTTCAAAAGATGAAAGCACGTTTACGTTTATGATCTCGAAGACCGCGAACGCCGACGGATACCGCATTTACGCGAAAGAGCCCGGGAGCGCCAAGTACCGCACCGTCGCCACGTTAAAAAAGAACGGTAAAAAAGCGCGTACATACACATATTCGCCGTTCAATCCCGGCAAATATATCTTCAGGATCAAGGCCTATCATAAAACCGGGAAATCCAAGACCTGGTCTAACGTATCGGCCACAAAGAAGGTCACCGTGAAATCCGACATTTTCTCGAGAGTTCCCGTGGGTATCAGGTTCGTCGAAGGGATCCGCACGATTTTTAAGTCCGACCTTGAGGAGCCCGGCGGAAGCGACAAGAACAAATGCAAGCTCGAATACGAGGTCGATGAAGGTCTGGAAAATGCCGATATCCGCCTGTATATTGTCAATGCTGACGGCACCCGCGCCAAAGACGCGCCGTTCACCTATAATGACTGGGAGGCATCGGTCGGTTACAGCCACATGGGCGAATGCTATGCAGTGCTCTACGCCTTCAGCAAGAGCGCGGACGTAGATCTCAGAAATCCGCTGGCCCGCTCGGAGAAACTCCTGCTCCGGGCCGTGGACGAGAACGGCAATACGACAGCGAAATACTGCGACATTACCTTTAAGAACGGATACGCATATTTCGGGACCGCTCCGACCGAGCTCGTCACCGACAAGACGCTTAAGGCAAAGATCCTCGCCACGACCGCTGACCACGGTCGCTATACATATAACGGCGAGACCTACAGATATGACGATCATGATGACATCGGTCCGCTCAGATATGTTCCCGCGGAATGGCGTATCCTTGAGAAGACCGATGATTACGCGCTTCTCATGAACAATTACATTATCGACGGAGGCGGATATGACGGCTGGCGGGAAGCCAAGACCACTACATGGGGAACAAGCTGCCTTTATTACATGCTCAACCGCCCCAATGATTATACAAAAGAGGAAAGAACATTCGGGCCGTTATTGCAGATCGATGAGCGCGCTCTGCTCGAGATGGATATCTGCGGAGTAAAGACCAGGATCGGCATCCCGACGGTAGAAATGCTGACCAATAAAGCATACGGTTTCAGCACTTCCGCCGAAGCCGACAAGAACAGGATCGTTGCTCCGTCCAAAAACTACGATCTTTCCACCAATCATAACGCAACCCGATCCGGGCTCAAATTATACGGCATTTACTGGGTCGCGAATGAGAAGGCCGGCCAGGCTGTATGTGTCGACCAGAACGGCAAGATCCTCGTCGGAAAATTCGAATGCAATGTCTATGAGATAGGCGTTGTCAATGTGATCAAGGTCGATCTGAAGCACTGCAATGTGATCGATAAATAAAAATGCGGGGCTGTCGCACCAAAGTGCGGCGGCCCCGTTCACATTGCCGGCAGCGGTTCATTTCTGCAGCATCTCATCGATCTTATTTCGCAGGCTCTCCAGCTTCCCTGCCATATCTATCCTGCCCAGTCTCTTAAAATCCAGCACCGGGTATGCCTTCTCCAGACGCTTCTGTACGAAGGAAATGCGCTCCCAGTTGTCCCGGCCGCGGGAAACGGCCCTCTCGCGCAGCTGCGTGTATCTTTCCTCGAGACGGGCCGTACGCTCCTCGGCCCTGCGTCTGAGCTCCTCTGTGCTCTCGCCGGCCTTGGCCTTTATATCCTCGAACTTCTCTTTGCTCTCCTCGAACTCCTTCATCCCTTTAAGAGTGCCGGACGTCAGGCGTGAACCGATCACGGTCGCGATGCCGTTCAAAAGCCGGTCCATAT
>JAFZKM010000349.1 GCA_017553665.1 Lachnospiraceae bacterium | reverse complement strand
TGTTCTGCAACATCGGAAGTGCCGCCGTCGCGGCCGGCATCACGTACCTGTGCCACCTCATCTACACCAGGACCTTCGGTGATCTGACCGGCGCCGATCTGACGCTCGAAGGGAATCTTACCGAAAAGACCGCCTCCGCCGTCGATACGGTCATCACCTCATTCGCGAAGGGCATCGCGCTCTCGGTGATCTTCGTTGTTCTCTATCTTCTTCTCAAATATGTTTCGCTGCTGATCGTTAAGATCACTGTTAAGGACAAAGCCGAAAGAGGCTTCAAGCCCCTCGGTCTTCTGTTCGGTCTGGTGATCGGCATCATGTGCGCAGGCTTCGTTCTTATGCCTCTTACCGGCCTCCAGCAGGTTTTCCCCGACAGAAAGACTGCCGTCAAAGTATCTGACTTTGTTTCCGAAAACGTCGACCCCGTAACCGGCAAAGGCGTGCGTTTCTTCTCCGGCCCGACCGCTCAGATCATCTGCAGATACACCGGCATCGGCCTGCTCACCAACGAGATGTTCAATTTCCTGACAACCGCCGAGACGGACTCCGGCAAAGAATGCCTCGCGGAATTCCTTCCGCCTTATTTTGAGGCTCTCGACGATGTCGAAGTCATCATGGACGATGACGAGCTGCTTTCGGCGAAGATCGGCGCGGGAGCCGAAGCGCTTGACGCTTTCTCCGCGACGAAACTCTTCACCGACAGGGAAAAAGTCGAGATCCTCGAGCATCTTATCGAATACAATGTTCCCGAACTCGAGGCTCTGCCCGAATACAAAAACATTTCCCGTGTCGCGGAAGATATCTCCTGCGCAGGAAAGATCGTGGGCGTTCTTGAGGATTCGGTTCCGGCTGATGTAAGGGACAGCCTTTTCGATACCCTGAGTCCCGAAGACCTTAAGCTGAGTGACCGCGCCATCGAGGAGATCGCTGATAACCTCTACTCGATGAATGCCGCGCCGTTCTATGTCAACTACATTCTGAACTACATCCTTCAGACCGAAGCGACCCGCGTGACCGAGAGCAATTTCGAGGCGACCAAGCCCGCGTTCATCAGCCTGTTCAAGACCGCGATGAAGCTCAAGGATCTCGTTCTGGAAGATGAGCTCGATCTTACGACGTTCGACAGGGCTCTGGATGAGCTCCGCGAATCTCCGCTGATCACCGAGTCCGATTACCGCAATATCATTGCGACCGTCCGCGAGAATTACGGCGGAGACGCTATCCCAGACGAAGTTTTCGATCAGCTTCTGCAGTGACCGTTTGTTAAAGAGGGGGATTTTTCATGACTTACAAGGCAATAATGATCTTTATCTTTCTTTTGGTTGAGATGTACCACCTGTTTCTCTCGATCCTCAATCTGAGATCGGAGAAGAACCCGATCCCGGCGAATGTCGCGGATGTTTACGACAAGGAGACCTACGAGAAATGGCGCGCTTACCACGCGGAGAAGACCGCTTTCGGAGTGATAAGCTCCACCGCGTCGTTCATTGTGAGCCTTCTGCTCCTGCTCTTCAACGCTTACGCGGCCTTCGCGAAGCTGTTCCCCGACGAGCTGTTCTGGCAGACCTTCGCTGTCATCCTTCTCGCTTCGCTGACTTCGCTGCTGGATATTCCCTTCAGCTGGCATGATACAATGGTCATTGAGCAAAAATACGGATTCAACAAGTCAACGGCAAAGACCTTCTGGGCAGACCAGATCAAGACTTTCCTGATCACTCTGCTGATCATGACCGGTATCGGCTCTCTCCTCTTCGGACTTCACAAGACCTTCGGAGACTGGCTGATCCCCGCGTTCGCGATCATCATGACGCTGTTCATGCTGCTCGTATCGTTCCTCTTCCCCTTCTTCAGCAAGATCTTCAACAAGTTCACGCCTCTCGAAGAGGGAGAATTAAAGGATAAGCTCACCGCGCTTCTTACAAAGAACGGCTATACGGTCCGCGCGATCAACGTAATGGACGCTTCACGCCGCAGCACCAAGTCAAACGCTTATTTCACGGGCTTCGGCAAAATGAAGACCATCGTTCTCTACGATACCCTGATCGCGTCACAGTCTCCCGATGAGATCTGCGCGGTATTCGCTCACGAGCTCGGCCACGGCCTTCATAAGGATACACTGAAGCATCAGATACTTACCTTCGTCCAGATGGCTCTGATAGCGGTATTCGCGTGGTTCACGCTCCGCACCGAAGGCATTTTCACAGACTTTGGTTTTGAAGGCATCAACTACGGATTCGCGCTGCTGCTGATCATGAGCATCGAGTTCCCGTTCATTTCGCCCCTGTTCGGCCTGCTCTCGAACTATGTCTCGAGAAAGGCAGAATACGCGGCAGACGCGCACGCTTTCAAAGAAGGCTACGCGGATCAGCTGGTAACCGCGCTGAAGGTCCTGTCCAAAGAGAATTATTCAAACCTCGCGCCTTCTCCTCTGGTTGTCAAGCTTGAGTACTCGCACCCGACTCTCAGCCAGCGCATCACAGTGATCGAAAAGCTGAAAGCGGCCAAATAAACCGGTGCCCTCACGCACA
>JAFZKM010000348.1 GCA_017553665.1 Lachnospiraceae bacterium | reverse complement strand
GGAGTGTTCGCGGAGCCGTGGATGTGTGTCTGCGTGCCGGTTATTTATGATTACGCGGTCAAAGGGTATGTCTGCATTTTTGTGCCGCAGTCAAAGATCGACAAGGACGCGGTCATTTACATGGACGTGATCAATACGGGACTCCTGATCATTGCCGGCGTGCTGTTCCTTTCGTTCGTGGGGATCTATTTTCTCGCGGTCTATCCGACCAGAAAGATCAGGAACGCGGCGATCGAGTACGCGAAGGGCAATTACGATTACCCGATGAACGTCAAGAGCCACGATGAGATCCGGAGCCTTGCCGATTCGATAAGCTACATGGTCGGAGAGGTCCGGAACGTCGATGATTACCAGAAAAAATTCATTGCGAACATATCTCATGATTTCAGATCCCCGCTGACTTCGATCAAGGGCTACGCGGAGGCGATGAAGGACGGCACGATACCGTACGAGCTGCAGGGCAAGTATCTCGGGATCATACTCTTTGAAGCCGACCGCCTGACCAAGCTCACATCGAACCTGCTCGATCTGAACAGAATGGACAATAAGGGCGTAATGCTCGATATCACCAGCTTCGATATCAATAAGGTCATCAGGAATGTCGCGGCCGCCTTCGAGGGCATCTGCCGCAGCAGGAAGATCGTTATCGAGCTTGAATTCGCCGCGATGGAGACCTTCGTGGACGCGGACATGAGCCGCATCCAGCAGGTACTCTACAATCTTACGGACAATGCGATCAAGTTCTCCAACTCCGATTCGAGGATCGAGATTGAGACCGAGGAGAAGGGAAACAAGGTCCTCGTAAGAGTCAGGGACCACGGGATAGGCATTCCGAAGGACAGCGTAAAGCGAATATGGGAGCGGTTCTATAAGGCCGATTCCTCGCGCGGAAAGGATAAGAAGGGAACGGGCCTCGGCCTGTCCATCGTAAAAGAGGTTATTTCCGCGCATGATGAGAATATCAGCGTGATAAGTACTGAGGGCGTGGGAACGGAATTCACGTTTTCACTCACTCTCAGCGAGACATAAGGTGATCCGGGGTATACAGAGGGGCTGACATGGACAATAACGACAAGGATTTCAATTACGTTGAGCAGAAGATCAAGCCGAAGAACAGGAAGAAGGTCAAGAAGGTCATCGCGATAATCGCGCTGACGATCGTGGCCGCGGTGCTGTTCGGCTTTTTGTCGAGGCTTGTGTTTGTTGCGTCCGAAGGCGCGGTGAACAGGATACTCGGCATTACGCCGACACCTACTCCCACGCCTGTTGAGAGCACGAACGGACGCAGCCAGGTGACGCTCGGAAGCACTTCAACGCCGACTCCTTCTCCCAGTCCTACGCCTACGCCGACTACTATACCGGTAGTCCTGGACCCGACGATAGAACCGTCGCCGACTCCGACCGAGGCTCCTTCTGAAACGCCGACGCCCGATCCGGGAGCAGCGTCCGCGCCGACCGATGTGCCCGAAGCGGATCCCATTGCCGATTATCTGAAGATGATATCGCAGATGAGAGCGATCGCGGGCAAGGCAGGCGAGTCGCTTGTCAGGGTTTACGCGGTAACGAGCGGCGTAAACTGGATGGATGAAAGCATCGAGACCAGGACCGAAAGAACAGGTATACTTGTAGCGGACAACGGCGTTGAGCTGCTGATCCTCGCGGAATACAACGCATTTTCATCGGCCGACAGGATAGAGATAGAATTCCGCGACGGAGCTGTTGCGGAAGGTAGCATTTACATGGCTGATCCGGATTCGGGACTTGCCGTGATCGAGGTTGAGCTGACCGATATCAGCGCGTCGACCATCGCTACCTGCAAGTACGTTTCGCTCGGAGATTCGGACGGCGTGATCGAGGGTGAGCCCGTGATCGCTTTGGGCAGGCCGAACGGATATTACGGCGCGGTGGAATTCGGATTTGTTTCGCACGCCGGGCTTACAAAGTACTTTATTGACGGCGTACATTTCGGATTTACGACAGATATCGTTTCGGGCAGCAGCCCGGACGGTATGGTGATCGACCTTGAAGGAAAGCTTGTGGGACTCATCGTTCCCGATTCCGAGGGTGAGAGGATCACTGTCAGCGCGATATACATCAACAGCGTGAAGACTTTGCTCTTAAAGCTCTTAAACGGCAATCCGCTGCCGTATTTCGGAGTCCGCGCGGAGAATGTTCCGAAGGATATCCTGATCGGAATGGGACTGGAGAACGGCATCTATGTAAACGAAGTCATCGCGGCGTCACCCGCGGCCGAGGCCGGAGTGAAGAAGGGCGATGTGATCGTCGGGATAGACGATGTTAAGATCGAGAGCGTGACGGACTTCTACGAGTACATTTTCAGCCTCGAAGAAGGAAGCACGGTCCGTGTGGACATTTACCACAGCGGAATGAGGGATGAGCCGGCTGAGGAGATCAGCGCGGTGCTGTCCGTAAAATAAGTACAGGGGGAAGTTTTAATGAGACATATCAATGAGCTGCGAGAGGGTGAGAACGTTCGCGAGATCTATCTGTGCAAGCAGACGCAGAGCCTTCAGACAAAGACCGGGAAGACCTATTACAGCCTTGTGCTGCAGGACAAGACCGGACTTCTCGACGGAAAGGTATGGGATATCACGAGCGCGATCGAGCATCATGAGCCCGGCGAATACATCATGGTCGACGGAAGGATCGTGATGTTCCAGGACAAGCCGCAGCTGAATATTTCAAGGATCCGCAGGGCCCGCGAGGGAGAGTACGATCCCGCGGATTACATGCCCTCGTCCGATCGTAACATTGACGAGATGTACAGCGAGCTGCTCAAACTCGGCGCGCAGATAAAGACGCCGTATCTCCAGAAGCTGTTCAAGAGCTTTTTCATTGACGACGCGGAGTTTATCAAGGAATTCAAATATCATTCCGCGGCAAAGGCCGTGCATCACGGCTTTATAGGCGGACTGCTCGAGCATACGCTCTCGGTGACCAATCTCTGCGACGGCTTCGCTAAACAGTATGAGCTGCTGAACCGCGACCTGCTGCTGACCGCGGCGATCTGCCACGATATCGGCAAGACGCGCGAACTCAGCGCGTTCCCCGAGAATGATTACACGGACGAAGGCAATCTGCTCGGACATATCGTGATCGGCATCGAGATGGTTGACGATAAGCTCCGCGACATTCCCGAGTTCCCGAAGCTGGCGGCGACCGAGCTCAAGCACTGCATCGCGGCTCACCACGGCAAATTCGAATACGGTTCGCCGAAGCTTCCCGCGATCTGCGAGGCGATGGCACTTCATTTTGCCGACAATCTCGACGCGAAGATGGAGTCGATGAAGGAACTGCTCAAGGGCGTTGATGAGAAAGCCGACTGGTTAGGATTCCAGAGGAACTTTGAGAGCAACGTCAGAAGGACCTGATATGGAAATAAAAAAGAACGACGAATTTGAAGTACAGATAACGGATTCAGGCAGCGAAGGAGAGGGCATCGGCCGTTTTGGCGGCATGCCCTTTTTCATTAAGGGCGCGATACCGGGCGATACTGTCCTGGCGGGCGTGACAAAGATGAAAAAGACCTACGGCTATGCAAGGATAGTGAAGATCCTGAATCCTTCTCCCGACAGGATCACACCGGAGTGCCCTATCGCGGGCCGCTGCGGAGGCTGCCAGCTGCAGCATATGAGCTATGCGGCGCAGCTGAAATATAAGCAGGATAAGGTTTTGAATGACCTGGTACGGATAGGCGGGGCAGAGAAAGAACGGATCCTTTTTTATCCGATCATCGGAATGGAGGAGCCG
>JAFZKM010000347.1 GCA_017553665.1 Lachnospiraceae bacterium | reverse complement strand
CGGATTATCACTTCGAAATTGCGAATCATCATGACATCGGTGTTTCTGCCGTGGGAAGCGTTATGGTCGCGGGCGGTATCATCATTTACATGATCAATTATCAGAAGGACCTGTACCGTAAGGAATTCGAAATGGTAGAGCATCAGAATTCGGAACTGCTTGTTTACGCGGACAAGGCGGAGAAGGCTAACCGCGCGCAGAAGCTGTTCCTCGCGAATATGTCGCATGAGGTCAGAAGCCCCATGAACGTCGTGCTCGGTTTCAACCATCTGATCGCCGAGAGCAATGACGTGAACGAGATCCATGAGTTCGCGAAGGACATCGAAAGCGCGGGTGAGTCGCTGCTGATCATAGTCAATGATATTCTTGACTTCTCAAAGATAGAGACCGGAAAGCTGAACATTTATCCCACTGTTTACAGTCTGGACGAGCTGGTGCAGATATGCCGTTCGAGCGTAGAGCTTATGTGCAGGCAGAAGGGTCTGGAATTCATTACCGATGTCGATCCCACACTCCCGAAGTCGCTTTTCGGCGATAAGATGCGTCTCAGGCAGTGTATTACGAACCTGCTGACGAACGCGTACAAATATACGGATTCAGGCACGATATGGCTTGGCTTTAAGAACGCCGGTGTCAGTGAGGACCGCAAGAGCGTGATGCTCAAGGTATCGGTAAAGGATACCGGAAGAGGAATTTCACAGGCGCAGAGAAAAGAGATATTTACGCGTTTCCAGAGGCTGGACGAGAACACGAACAGAGCGATAGAGGGAACCGGACTCGGACTCGCGCTCACAAAGTCCATTCTGGAGATGATGGGCGGAACCATAGATTATACGAGCGAAGAAAAGAAGGGCTCGGAGTTTACGATACTTATAAAGCAGGAGATCGCGGCGGACAGCGAAGCTGCAGCGGCTCCGGTACCCAGCGCGCCGCAGCCCGAGACGGCGAAGATCGCGGGAATGTGCGTGCTTGTTGTGGATGACAGCAGCACAAACCTCGTACTGATGAAGCATCTGCTGAAGCAGCTTAATGTTAAGACAGTTACCTCCGCGAGCGGACTCGAGACGCTGGAGAGGGTAAAGAACGATAAATTCGATATGATCTTCATGGACCATATGATGCCTCATATGGACGGCGTCGAAACCTTCAGGCGCATGAAGACCTTCGATCATATGAATAAAACAACGCCCGTCATCATGCTTACAGCGAATGCGATGTCGGGCGCCGAGGACGAATATAAGACCGAAGGCTTTGCGGGTTATCTTTCGAAGCCGGTCAAGCTCGAAGATATCCGCAAGGAAATGCAGAAGGTCATGCACAGATCAGACAGTCATATCTGACGGCTTTGCCCTCGATCGAGTATGAGGGCTTGCGGCCTGCAAGATACGGACCTTTTATCGGCCGTTTGATCACTATTTTATGAGGGCCTGCCGAAACGGCGGCCTCCAGAAGTTCTTCTTCATTTGAACAGGGGAGTTCCAGCTTTCTCAGAAGCTGGAACTTTTTCTTTATCAACGCGTCCTTTCCGCTCTCGGGGAACATCGGATCGAGATAGATAACATCGGGTTTTTCGGTAATATCCCGCATGAACGGGATGCTGTCGCCTGTGCGTACGTTCATTCTCGATACCGTGTCCGAGAGCTCCGGCACTGAAGCGGCCCTTTTTAAAGAGTCTTCAAGCAATGCCGCGATCACGGGATTGTATTCGCAGAGAGTTACATTAAAGCCGGCGGCGGCCAGCAGAAGACCGTCGGAGCCCAGTCCCGCGGCGGCGTCGATGAGCGTGGGCCCACCGGACATATCTTTAAGTCTCGCCGCGCGCACAAGAAGCTCTGTGCCGATCACGCCTCTTTTGATACGGGGTATCATGGATGAAAGATCCGCGCAGAAACGCAGATTTCCGTCTGTAAGCCACAGGGCACCGTCCTCATAAAAAAGCGAAAGACCGTCCATATTAAATCTCGAAAAGATCGCTGTATGCTTTTAACGCGCCGTCAGTCTCGTGAGCGAGTACCTTCTTCGCAAGTACTTTGCCGAGCTGTACGCCTTCCTGGTCGAAACTGTTAACGTTCCATGCGAAGCCCTGGAACATTATCTTGTTCTCAAAGTGTGAGAGCAGAGCGCCGAGCGATTCGGGAGTAAGCTGCTTTCCGATGATGATGCTCGAAGGACGCTCACCCTTAAAGTTCTTGTTAAGGTTCTCATCCTTTTTGCCGCACGCGAAAGCGACGATCTGTGCCGCAACGTTCGCGCAGAGCTTCTTCTGGCTGGTCGAGCCCTGGATCACTACATCCGAACCAATCTGGCTGTCAACGAAGCCGATGAACTGCAGAGGAATGATGTCAGTGCCCTGATGAAGGAGCTGGTAGAACGAATGCTGTCCGTTGGTTCCGGGCTCACCGAAGATGATCGGGCCCGTCTTGTAGCTGATCGGATCGCCGAAGCGGTTGACCGACTTGCCGTTGGATTCCATGTCTGCCTGCTGCAGATGAGCGGGGAAACGCGAAAGAGCCTGTGAGTAGGGCAGTACGGCGGTAGCGCTGAAACCTGAGATATTGCGCTCGTAAACGCCGATCAGGGCGTCGAGCATGGCGGGATTCTTACGAAGATCCTTTTCCGCCGCAAGCTTATCTTCAGCGGCCGCGCCGTCAAGGAAGCGAGCGAATACATCGGGACCGAATGCGAGCGAAAGTACCGCGCCGCCTACGGATGATGTCGATGAGAAACGTCCGCCGATGAAATCATCCATGAAGAAAGCCGCAAGATAATCGCTGCTCTTTGCGAGAGGCGATGACTGGCTGGTAACGGCGATCATGTGCTTCGAAGCGTCGAGACCTGCCTTCGCGAGGGCGTCCTTTACGAAGCTCTCGTTGGTAAGAGTCTCAAGCGTGGTGCCTGATTTTGAAACAAGGATAAAGATCGAATGGGCAAGATCCGTTGAAGCGATAACAGCAGCGGCGTCATCGGGATCAACATTGCTGATGAACTTTGCTTCCATCTTAAAGGTCTTATTGACCTTTGCCCAGTTCTCAAGAGCGAGATACATAGCGCGGGGACCTAAGTCGCTGCCGCCGATACCGATCTGAACTACGGTCGTGAACTTTTCGCCTGCAGCGTTCGTGATCTCGCCGGAATGAACCTTATTCGCGAAATCAGCGATCTTTTTCTGCTGCTCAAGATAGAAGGCGCGCTTTGATGTGCCTTCGGCGACAACATCGTTTCCTAGCTGTCCGCGGGTCAGATGATGGAGCACGAGTCTTTTCTCGCCGGTGTTGATGACTTCGCCGTTGTAAAGGCATTCAAACTTTTCCGCGAGCTGTGCTTCTTCGGCAAAAGCGGCGAGAGCGTCGACAACGGTATCATCGACTGCCTTGGCTGCGTAATTGTAGGTAAGTCCGCATGCCATCGGAATGCTGTAGTCATGAACCCTCTTCGCGCCTGCCTCACCTGCCAGGACCTCGGTGAGCTTAACATTGTGTCCGAGTGAACCGAGCTTCTTAAAAGAAGCGAGTTCGTCTGTATTCTTCCAAGAAATCATATTACTTTCCTCCTTTTGAGATTTAAACCTCAGTCTATTAAAATATAGCACAACACGCAGGCTTGGGCAAGATGGTGGTCCCCTTGGCACAACGTTTAAAATAATTTTTAAATAGATATTGACAGCTGTATGGGATGACTGTACAATAAACTCGTAGTTAAAAATATTTTTAAATAGTGATCGCTGCACAGAACGGAGACAGAGCATGAGTGGCACTAATATCTTTAAGGTATTGTCCGACAGTCAGCGGCGCGACATACTTGTCATGCTGAAGGACGGCCGGATGAACGCGGGTGAGATAGCGGACGCGCTGGGAGTCACGCCGGCGGCGCTTTCTTACCACCTGAAGCTCCTGAAGGAGGCCGATCTCGTGATGGAGTATAAGCAGAAGAATTTCATTTATTACGAGATCAATGCTACGGTGTTTCAGGAACTTATCTTATGGATCAGTCAGTTCGGAGGTGAAGCAAAATGAAAAAGGCATTATGGATAGTATCGTTTATACCGCTTGTAGTTACGGCATTTCTGCTGCAGTATCTGCCGGATAAGATCCCGATGCATTTTGACGGAGCGGGGAATATAGACCGCTGGGGATCGAAGACCGAGAGTTTTCTGATACCGCTGGTATTGCTCGCATGCGCGCTGATGATGACTCTCATTGCGCGATATTATGAGAAAAAAGCGGAGAGTACTTCAGATGAAAAGGAAAGGGAGAGCGCCCGGTCGAACGCGAAGATCATCCTGCTGGTCGGACTGATCATGAACATCGTATTTATAGTCCTGCAGGGCGTGGTCCTCTATACCGCTTTCACGGCCGCGAGGACGGATATTACGAAGAGTCCGTTTGACTTTGGAAAGATCACATGCATGGTACTGGGACTCAGCTTCATAGTACTTGGGAATGTGATGACGAAGACGCGCAATAACGGCGCTGTAGGCATAAGAACGGTCTGGAGCCGCTACAATGACAACACGTGGCGCAAGAGCAACCGCTTCGGCGGTATCGCTCTTATGATCGCCGGACTGCTTACGATCGTTTCCGCGGCGCTCGTGAAGACATCGGGAGCGGCGAACGGGCTGATGATGCTGTGGCTCGGCATCGTGTGCGTAGCTGCGATCATTTATTCGCGCAAGGTATATAACGATGAGATCGCGGCGGAAAAGGCCGCGAATAAATAAAGACGGGTAAAACAGACATGGGGACGGTTATTCCGTCCCCATGTCTTTATTTTTGCTCTTCGTAGAATGCTTTGACCGTGATGCTCTGATTATAGTCTCCGAAGTCCTCGCCGAACAGCGTCATGCCGCCGCAGTTCGCGGTATCTTTGGGAACCGAGAGCTTGAAATTGATCGTGCTGTTCTAGTCGATGTTCAGATCGTCGATCGTGGTATCCGATATCCTGTTCGTGGAATCGATGAAGGTTCCGTCCCTGTTTATGATCAGGGTCTTTAAGAGACCGTACTGGTTCAGAAGATTGGGCCACCACATCGGAGTAACGATGCCGTGGCGCGCGCCGTAATCACCGGGGCTGATCCACTTTCCGAGCGGGATATCGTTGATCTCGAAATGGATATCGCTGGGATAGTCTTCATTAAATGCCGGGCACTCCGAGGATATCTCAAACGATATCTGGAGCTCCGTGAGCTTCTGTCCTGCGCGGATACGGTTCGGGAGGTTGTAGACTATGCTGCCCCAGCCGATCCAGAGGATACCTGCGTTAAAGCGCTCGGGAAAGGAGAAGGGGCGCGGATCGTCGAGCTCTCCGATGATATGCTCGGATGTAGCCAGACCGCAGGTGGGATGCACATCGATAGAAGTATAGTAACCGACTGAGATCGAATCCTGATAGCAGGGACGCGTGGAACTGCCGAAATCGGGCGAAAGATCGACGATCAGGCGGTTGTAGAGCGGACGGACGTTCTTGGTGACGCCGCGCTTTCCCGATGAAGTCTGGATGGTGACCAGACCCGCGCTCTCAAGCTTGCTCACATGAAGCGAAATAGCGCTGTTGGTGAGGCCGAGCGCTTCCGCGAGATCGTTCATGCTCATATGGTCGTTCTTATATATAAGCTCCATGATCTGGAGTCTCATCGGCGTGCTGAGCGCCTTAAACACTTCTTCGGCTTCTTTAAGTGAACGTAAGTATAACATCCGGCAGCCTCCGTTTTATTGAGTGTATTGTAAAACAGTTAAGTTTTCACTTAAAACCATATTAGCACGCATATCCCCAAAATACAAAGGGAATTTTATGGTAAAATCGCACAAATTTCGAAATGATTTTTTTACATTCCAAAAGGCGAAATATGACTTGCGGCAGAACGCAAAACGTAGTATTTTTAATGTGTATGATAATGCGGAAATGATTAAGTTAAACTCGAAATATTTAAGCGGATGCTTAATGAGTTTAGACGCAGGCAGCATGATGACATTATGAAAAGGAGCGGAAGGAAAAGATATGTTTAATCTTTACATCAATCCCAAGAACAAAAAAGGACACATCAATCCCGAACTGCAGGGACACTTTTCGGAGCATCTCGGCAGGTGCATATATGAAGGACTGTATGTCGGAGAGAATTCCGATATCCCGAATGTGAACGGCATGCGTAAGGACGTTGTCGAAGCGCTTAAGGAGATGAAGATTCCGGTACTGCGCTGGCCCGGAGGATGCTTCGCCGATGAGTATCACTGGAAGGACGGCATCGGTCCCAAGGAAAAGCGCAAAAAGATGATAAACACCCACTGGGGCGGAGTCGTTGAGGATAACAGTTTCGGAACTCATGAGTTCATGGAGCTTACCGAACAGCTCGGATGCAAGACATATATTAACGGAAACGTAGGCAGCGGCACCGTTCAGGAGATGAGCGAGTGGGTAGAATACATGACCTTCAACGGAATATCGCCCATGGCGGATCTTCGTAAGGAAAACGGTCATGAGGCTCCCTGGAGAGTCGACTATTTCGGCGTCGGAAACGAAAACTGGGGCTGCGGCGGAAACATGAATCCCGATTTCTACGGAAAT
The DNA here is from genome assembly GCA_017553665.1 of Lachnospiraceae bacterium. The sequence continues at coordinate 2,165 of JAFZKM010000347.1, read as the reverse complement.
ATGTACCGCAGGTATCAGACCTATGTCCGCAACTACGATCCCAAGCAGCCGATCTTTAAGATCGCCTGCGGCGCGAACGCGGCCGATTACGAATGGACCGATGTTGTATGCGCTACGGCTTTCCGCAAGGCAGAATGGCAGCACGGATTCATGGACGGCATTTCGCTCCATTATTATACCGTTCCCTATACCTGGGAGCATAAGGGCAGCGCGACCGATTTTAACGCGAAGGACTGGTACGAGACCCTTTCGAAGACTCTCTTCATGGATGAGCTGATCAACAGACACACCGCCATCCTCGATAAGTATGACAAGGACCATAAGGTCGGACTGATCGTTGACGAGTGGGGCACCTGGTACGATGTTGAACCCGGAACCAATCCCGGATTCCTCTACCAGCAAAACACCATACGTGACGCTCTGGTTGCCGGCATTAACCTCAATATATTCAACAAGCACTGCGACAGGGTAAAGATGGCGAACATCGCGCAGCTTGTCAACGTGCTTCAGGCAGTGATCCTGACCGACGGCGCGAAGATGGTCAAGACTCCCACCTATCATGTATTCAACATGTACAAGCATCATCAGGACGGTGAGCTGCTTGACAGCCATATTGAGACTGAGAAGGTCGGCATTGATGAGAAGAAGATGGTTCCGAACCTTACCGAATCCGTATCGCTCGGAAAGGACGGCAGGATCCATATCACTCTTACGAACCTGTCATGCAGTGACGGCTGCGAAGTAAGAGCGGTTCTTACCGACACCGTTATAAAGGGTTCATCGGCGGAGATCGTGACCGGCGAGATGCAGGCACACAACACCTTCGACGCGCCCGAGACCGTACATGCCGAGAAGTTCACGGATTACACCGCGGAGGGCAGCGAACTTAAGATCAAAGTGCCCGCGCGCAGCGTACTCCATCTGGCTCTCGATATCTGAGAATAACGATCGCTTTTTGCGGACTCCGTTTTCGGGGTCCGTTTTTTATGCGATAAGCGGGCAAAAAGAATATGGTCTATTTCACGCAGATGTGATAGTATTAAGCATATATAAAACCTTTTGTGAAAAGGAGATAATTATGAGTCTTGCGGCGTTTATACTTGCTGTCGTACCTGCTGTCGTATTGATGGTAATGATCTACAAAAAGGATAAGATCGAGCCCGAACCGATCGGTCTCCTTATCAAACTTTTCTTTTTCGGCGTTCTTACGATCCTCCCGGCACTGGCCCTGGAATCCCTGGGCGAGCTGATCGAAGGGGTCATATTCGAGGAAGGATCGATCCCTCTTCTTCTTTTTGACAATTTCCTTGTAGTCGCGGTAGCTGAAGAGCTCGTAAAATTCTACGCGTTCCGTTTCGGCGCGTGGAAGCATAAGGATTTCGATTACACCTTTGACGCCATTGTCTATATGGGCTGTGTGGCCATCGGCTTCGCGATCCCCGAGAATATCCTTTATGTCCTGGACGGCGGAGTTTCGCTGGCGATCATAAGGGCAGTGACTTCGATCCCCGGGCACATCTGCTTCGGCATGTTCATGGGATATTATCTTGGCCGGGCGAAGGCCTGCGAGGCAGCGGGCGATATCGCGGGCAGGAAGAAAAACCTCCGCCTTTCGCTCATCGTGCCCGTACTGCTGCACGGATTCTTTGATTTCACTCTATCCACGCAGAGTTTATTAATGCTTGTCTGCTACTTTATCTTTATCGTTATCCTTGACGTATTCGCGGTTAAACTCGTATTGAAGGCTTCAAGGGAAGACAGGCGTATTTGGCCGGAGGAAGAGCTTTTTGAAGCCGGCGGCATGATCTCGGAAGGTGACAATGGAGAAGGACAGGCTTAAATTCAGTATCAAAGTCAGGATAAAAAAGGGCGAGGACATGTTCGGCCCCGGACTCATCGAGTTTCTCGAACGCACTGCGGAGACGGGCTCGATGCAGGCGGCGTGCGAGCAGATGGAGATGTCGTACTCGAAGGGCTGGAGACTGTTAAAGGCCGGAGAGCGCGCCACCGGGAAGGTTCTGCTCGACCGCAGATCGGGCGGCAGCACGCACGGGAGCTCGACGCTTACCGAAGACGGCAGGAAGCTCATCGCAGATTATAAGGAATTCGTAGCCGTGATCAATAAGACCGCGAGCGACAATTTTGTGAACTTTTTCGCGAAATGG
>JAFZKM010000346.1 GCA_017553665.1 Lachnospiraceae bacterium | reverse complement strand
TGACGTATATTTCGCAGAGAGGATCGGAAAGGACCTCGGCGTAAAGATCAATTACGTTTCGACCGAAGCAGCAAACAGAGTTGAGTATCTTGAGACCGGCAAGGTTGACATCGTTCTCGCGAACTTCACCGTGACCGAGGAAAGAGCACAGAAGGTTGATTTCGCTCTTCCTTACATGAACGTTGCGTTAGGCGTTGTTTCACATGACGGCAAGGTCATCACCGACCTTTCCCAGATCGGCGCTGACGAGCAGGTCATCGTTATCTCGGGTACCACAGCAGAGACCTATCTTGAGAAGAATCATCCCGACATCAAGCTTCAGAAGTTCGACACCTACGCAACAGCAAAGACTTCCTTCGAGAACCGCACAGGCGTTGCATGGGCAAATGACAATACAGAGGTTATCGCATTCGCGATCGAGAACGCAGGCTACACCGTAGGCATTCCTTCACTCGGCAGCCAGGACACCATCGCACCCGCAGTATCAAAGGGCAACACCACACTTCTTGACTGGATCAACAACGAGATCAAGGCTCTTGCGGGAGAGAACTTCTTCCATGCGGATTACGAGGCAACACTTCTTTCAACATACGGTAAGGAATATGAGGACACTCTCGTTGTAGAGGGCGGCGTAACCGCAAACGGTTCGGCAGGAACATCGACCGGAGCTTTAAACATCGTACCCGGCAACGGCGAGACCATCAAGATCGCTGCTTCATCTACACCTCACGCAGAGATACTTGAGAAGGCAGCACCCATCCTTGAGCAGTACGGCTACAAGCTTGATGTTGTAGAATTCGCTGATTATGTTCAGCCTAACCTGGTTGTTGAATCGGGTGAGTTCGACGCGAACTATTTCCAGCATGTTCCTTATCTTGACAGCTTCAACGCGGAGCAGGGAACACATCTTGTAAACGCGGGCGGCATCCATTATGAGCCCTTCGGGATCTATCCCGGAACAAAGAAGAGCCTTGCGGACATCGCTGACGGCGACAGCATCGCGGTTCCCAACGATACAACCAATGAGGCAAGAGCGCTCCTGCTCCTTCAGGACAACGGCCTCTTAAAGCTAAAAGACGGCGTAGGCCTTACCGCTACTGTAAACGATATTATTGAGAATCCCAAGAACATCAAGTTCGTAGAGCTTGAGGCAGCACAGGTAGCACGTGTGGTAAATGAGGTTGCGTACGTTGTATTGAACGGCAACTACGCTCTTGAGGCAGGCTACTCGGTAGCAAAGGATTCGATCGCGTACGAAGCGAGCGATTCGGTAGCCGCAAAGACTTACGTTAACATCATCGCGGTTCTTTCGGGCCATGAGAATGACAACAAGATCAAGGCTCTCGTAGAGGTTCTCAGATCCGCGGAAATCCAGAATTTCATAAAGGACACCTATGACGGCGCAGTAGTATTCTTCGAATGAAGCTGATATAGATAATCTCCTAAAGGCAACGGTTCTGTTTTTCAGAGCCGTTTTGCCCGTTATTAAAAAGAGCATTTTCAGAGGTTATGAAGCATGAGTGAGATTGAGATCAGAAACCTGACGAAGAGGTTTGAGGTAAAGGGAAACATTGTCACGGCGCTGGACAATGTAAGCCTAAGCATAGAAAAAGGCGATATCTACGGGATCATAGGAATGTCGGGAGCGGGAAAGAGCACACTCGTCAGATCGATCAACTATCTGGAGCGGCCGACTGACGGACAGATCATAATAGACGGCATTGACCTCGCGACCCTTTCCGAAAAGGAGCTCAGGGAGAAGCGCAGGGGCATCGGCATGATCTTCCAGGGCTTTAACCTGCTTGAGCAGAGAAATGTCATCGACAATGTCTGTTTTCCTTTAGAGATCGCGGGAGTCAGACGCAAAGAGGCAAGGGTCCGCGCCAAAGAACTCTTAAAGACAGTCGGGCTCGAGGAAAAAGAGAAGGTCTATCCTTCACAGCTCTCGGGCGGTCAGAAGCAGCGCGTCGCGATCGCGAGGGCATTGGCTACCAATCCCGGGATACTGCTCTGCGACGAGGCGACGAGCGCGCTCGATCCGCAGACCACAGAGTCGATCCTCAGCCTTTTAAAAGAGATAAACGAAAGATTCAACATAACTATTGTCGTGATCACGCACCAGATGTCGGTAGTCACAAGGATCTGCGGCAATGTCGCGATCATTGACAACGGAGTCCTCGTGGAAGAGGGCGAGGTGGCGAGCGTATTCGCAAATCCGAAGACCGATGCCGCAAAAGAGCTGATCTTCGGCAAAAAGCCGGTCTACTCACCGGTTGAGACACTCGACGGAGAGCGCAAGATCAGAATTACGTTCAACGAGAATTCGGCTTACGAGCCCGTGATCGCGAACCTGATATTAAAGCACGGAACGGCCGTAAATATCCTGAAGGCCGATACGAGGAATGTCGGCGGCAAGGCAAAGGGCGAGATGATCCTCGGACTTCCCGAGGGCAGCAGGCTTCAGGAGGATATGATAGAGAGCCTGAAGGCCAGCGGATTAAGCGTCATGGAGGTGACGGACGATGTTTACTGATAAGGTTGTTGAAATGATCCTTGCGGGTATCAAGGACACACTGTACATGACGCTCGTATCGACAGTATTCGGCTACGTTCTGGGACTTCCGCTCGGCGTGATCCTGAACGTTACGAGAAAGGACGGCTTAAAGCCCAACAGAGTGATCTACGGAGTGATCGGCTTCATCTGCAATATCGTACGAAGCATACCGTTCCTGATACTGCTGATCCTGCTGATACCTTTTACGAGATTTGTTGTCGGACAGAGCTACGGCTCGACCGCTACGATAGTACCGCTCGTGATCTGCGCGGCGCCTTATATCGCGAGGGTTGTCGAGTCTTCGCTGGGCGAAGTCGACGCAGGCGTCATTGAGGCGGCGAAGGCGATGGGAGCGAGCAATTTCCAGATCATTTTCAAGGTGCTGCTCGCCGAGGCGAGAGTATCGCTGTTTACCGGAGCCACGATCACCACGGGCCTGCTGCTCGGATACTCCGCGATGTCGGGAACCGTCGGAGGCGGCGGACTCGGAGATATCGCGGTAAGATACGGTTATTACAGATGGCAGACCGATATCATGATCGTTACAGTATTGCTGCTGATCGTCATCTTCCAGATCATCCAGAATCTGGGAACAAGGCTGTCACGGCGCATAGACCACAGGAAGAGATAAGGGATCCTATATGGATATTGAAGTTATCAAACGGTATTTACCGCTGTTTTCAAAGGCCTTCGGGCTGACGCTGAAGATCGGATGGCTGGGCATCGCGCTGGCCTTCGCGCTCGGCATCGCGTGCGCATTTATACTGTATTACAAGCTGCCGGTGCTGTCATCGGTCGTAAAGTTCTATGTCGAGCTTTTCAGGAACACGCCGCTTCTCGTGCAGCTGTTCTTCATCTACTACGGACTTCCGTCCGTGGGGGTCAGGATATCCGCCGAGGTCTGCGGAACCTTAGGGCTGGGGCTCTTGGGCGGCAGCTACATGGCGGAGAGCATCAGGAGCGGACTTGAAGCGGTGCCCTCCATACAGGCGGAGAGCGCGAAATCGCTCGGCATGACGAAGTGGCAGGCTTTCAGGCTTGTTATCTGCCC
>JAFZKM010000345.1 GCA_017553665.1 Lachnospiraceae bacterium | reverse complement strand
CGGGTCTAACCGGGAATGAGATCAGTACAAAGAGCAGGGCAAGCAGTATGGTAAGTCTTTTTTTCATTGCTTTTCCCTCCTTAAAGGACATTTTCCGAGCATGAGAGCAGAGTACTCCCTGCGCTTTCTGCAGGGCTCGCTGTTCCAGACGCTGTCCCAGTCATCGGTCAGGATATTGTCGAGAGGCGTGCCCGAAAGCCAGCTCTGGCAGGGAACGATGTTGCCGCCCGGAGTGATCGCCATATTGCTGAGGCAGGCTCCGCAGTTGGGCGTCGAAAGGTCGTGCTCCGCGAAGAACTCATTCTCGATCCAGCCGGGAGAAGTGAAGCTGATCTCCATGCCGTTCGCGTAAGCGAAATCAGCGGCGTCGGCCAGGATCTTTTTGATCTCTTCCGCGGAAAGCTGAAGAGACTCTGAGGACTCCGTAAGAGCGTTTCCCGTGGTGATGAGTCCCGAGCATGTAACGTACATAACGCCTTTTTCCTTGAGGAATCTGAGCGTATCGGCATAATCCCTGTTCAGTGTGCACAGAGGTGTATTTACGCTGATGTTGAGGCCTGCGGCGAGCGCGTTCTCAATGCCGGCAACGGTGTCTTCGAAATGCGGAGCGCCGACCAGCTTATTATGTATCTCTTTATCTGCCGAGTAGAATGTGATCTGGACACTGTCTATCTCGCACTCACGCAGCTTTTTGCAGTAATCGGGGGTGAGCTTAATGCCGTTCGTGTTAAGACGCGAGACGAACCAGCGCGCGTGGTCGATCAGTTCGAACAGGTCGTCGCGCATCGTAGGCTCGCCGCCGGTGAAGGTAACCTGCGGGATGCCGAGAGCGCGGAGCTTATCCAGGATCTCCTTCCACTGTTCGGTGGTAAGCTCTGCCTCGGACGAACCGGACTGGCCTGCGGCGTAGCAGTGAACGCAGCACTGGTTGCAGTTCCAGTGTCCCTGTTTTTCCATCGCGGAAACCATGATATCCATGCGGTGCGGAGCCTTCATATGGTCGGCGTATTCACCGATGCTCATGTATCCGATATCCGCAGTGACCTCTTCGCCGTAAGCTACCTGCTTAAAGGTCTCCATCATCGTATAAATGTCATCCCTGAGTTTCTTTTTTGAGGTAAACGGGAAAACCTTCTTAACGGCTTTGCAGGTGTTCGCAAGGATCTGCTCAACCTCCTCATCCGTAACCTCGCGGCCGTGGTATTTGTTGATCTCTTTGATCAGCTCGGCAAGAAGAATGCTCCATGCGTAATTGACCGGAATGATATCCTGGCCGTTGATGATCGCGACGCTGGAGACAGGCTTGCCCGATTCGTATTTCGGCGGTATCAGGTGGATCCTGACCACGCCCGGACCTTCGGGATTAAGTGTGGTCTGTAAGACTTCCCGAAAATTCTCTCTGAGATATTTTTTAGGTGTCATGATAGTCCTGAGATTCCTTTCTTTGAGGATATAATCAGTTTAGCACGTATTAATTCCCGTAACAATCGCTTATTGAGCAAATTACGGAGTTTATTTCCGCGGCAATGCGCATTATGCCTCACGCCTTTTCCTTCTGACGCGGTTAATGTGGCGCACGAAGTCTCCGTTGTTTATCAGTTCCGCGAGCACATATTGCTCCAATGCGGGGACCGTGCAGGAATAAAAACCGATCTTTTCCCTGAACAGCTCTTCAAGCTCCGCCGGAAGGACCATATACGCGGTTCGCATAAATGAGCCGACAGTCCTGCTGAAGGTATTGACGTAAATAACGCGTCCTTCAGTGTCCTTGGAAAAAAGCGTCTCTTCGGGCTTTCGGCTGCTCGAGAACTCTGATTCAAAATCGTCCTCGATGATGATCCCGTTCTTCTTTTTGCTCCAGCTGATGTATTCCGCTTTTTTTGCTGCGGAAGCCGTAACGCCTGTCGGGAAGCTTCTGTAAGGCGTCACGTGAAGGACCTGCGCTTTGGTGTCCAGCAGTTTCCCGCTTTCGATGCCGTCGGAGCCGAGATCGAGTTTGTCCGTCACAATGCCCTCAGCCGCGTAAATATCCGAGATCTTGCGGTAGGAAGGATTCTCTATGGCATAGATCTTATTTCGCCCGAGAGCGCGCACTATAAGGCCGTAAAGGTATTCTGCGCCGGAACCGATGACTATCCTCTGACAGTCGGTCTTAATGCCCCTGTTTTTGGCCAGATAGTTCGCGATCGCCATCCTGAGGATCTCGCAGCCGTAGGGCTCGGGCCTTTCCTTGATCGCATCGCCGTAATCGGAGAGGACGCGGCGAACGGTCTTCGCATATATGTTGAAGGAAATCTCCTCGTTGTTTTTGGGAGAGGTTATGATGCCGGTGATACCGGGTCTTATATTATGTCCTCCGGGCAAAGACTTAGCCGGTGCCTGGGCATGCTCACGCCGGGAAGCGTGAGCATTATCCGCAAAATACTCGTTTTCCCTGTAACTGACAAAATAGCCGCTTTTCTCGCGGGAGACAGCGTAGCCTTCCTCAATCAGCAGTTCATAAGCGTGCTCGACCGTGATCACGCTGACGCTGTAGTTTTCAGCGGTCACGCGTTTGGAGGGGAGCTTTGTCCCGAATTCGTAGACGCCGTCAGCGATCTTCCTGCGTATGTCTTCATAGATCTCAATATATCTGGTCATATAAAATTCTCCTTTTTTGGTAATTTTCATAATACCACATTGGTGATATATTACACAACAACGGAGGGAAAAAATATGAAAACTTATGAGAAAAACAAGACATTGTTAAAGATAACCTATGCGGGACTTATGGCTGCGCTCTGCTATGTGGGCTACGCTATCTTCCCCGCGATCAATGCGGGCGGCACAAAGATCCACATCGGCAACGCGTTCGTTGTGCTCGGCGCGCTCTTCCTGGGCGGCCTTTACGGCGGACTCGCAGGCGCTGTGGGACTGTCACTTGCCGATATCCTCGGGGGTTACGGCGCTTCGGCTCCCAGGACTTTCATCACCAAGCTGGTCATTGGCCTGATCGTAGGCCTTGTAGCGCATAAGATCGCGAAGATCTCTCATGATCATAAGCATGCGTATCTCCTTAAATGGTCTGCGATCGCGTCTGTTGCGGGTCTCGGCTTCAACTGCGTATTTGAGCCCTCGCTGAAGTATTTCTGGTACACGATCCTTACGCCCAACGCCGAGAAGGCTGCTTCCGCGATCAAATCGCTGGTAGCCGTGACCACTTACGCGACGCTCATTAATGCCGTGATCAATTCAGTGATCGCCGTAGTCGCTTATCTGGCGCTTCGCCCTGTACTTTACAGAGCAGGACTGCTCGGCAGCATTGATGCGGCCCCCGAAGCTCATGAAGTCTCCGAGGCGCATCAGACGGCTTGAATATCATTTAATAATATCAAAAAGGCGACAGCACTGATCATGGTGCATGTCGCCTTCATTATTTCGTTTATCGGTTTTTATCTGCGGATAATAAATGTCGTAACCGAGCTTCCCTTTATATCCGTTTCAAACCCCAGGCCGTCTTCGCTTATCCTGATGCCTGCGCTGCCCGAAACATCCGCCCAGTTCTCGCCTTCCGCCATGGTTCCGCTCGTTCTGATCGCCGTGATCTTTGTATTCTCATCCATTTTGCCGAAATCCGACAGATCGAACTCCCATCGGAGATCATCCGTGTTCGCGTTCATCGCGACGATGACAATGCTCTTATCCTTCGGGTTGAAAGCGGCGATCGTGTTGTCGCCTGAATCCACAATACAGTATCCGGGGCGGATATACCGTGTAAACTGCCCGAACGCGTAATATTTTTTACCCAGCAGCAGTTCTTCCTTGTCGTGATCGGCGATGCCTATGCCCCAGAAGGGAGTGCCGCCCGCAATGATGCCGTCAGCCGCGCTTCTTGCGCAGGTGTCGAATTCATTCTTTGAGTCAACATGAATGTCCACAGCGTCCCACATGATCCATGCGGTGGGCTTCATTCCGTTAAGGTCCGTGATGATCGCTCTTGCAAAGCCGAGAGCTGCCTGCATTCCGGATTCGGATCTTCCGGCCGAGAACAGGCCTTCGGTTCCGTCGACCTCGCTCATCCAGAGATTCTTGCCCGCCTTCTCGGCCGCTGCCTTAAGAAGACTTCGCTGCGTCCCCTGGTATGCGTGCGTATCTATTCTTCCGACCACTGCTTTCGCTTCATCGGTAAGCTTTTCAAACGAAGCCGCGGCCGTGTCAATGCTGGTCTCATCCGAGGCGGAAATGATGATATCGATGCCTTTGTTCGTGAGCTCCTTATTCAGTGCCGCAAGTATCTTCGACTGTGATTCGCCCATCGAAAAATGGCAGCCTTCCTGTTTGTCGCTGTTTGCCTTCCAGTAGCTCGTCGCGGGCTCGTTCATCGGAGCGGCGCTCTGAAAGATCAGGCCCTCGTTCTTCCAGTGCTCGATGACATCGGCGAGATAGCACGCGAATGCCGTGCAGGAATCCTCTCTTAAATTGTCAATGCCCGGATCTTCTCCGCCCGAGCTGCATCCGCTGACCGTCATGAAATACGGCGGCGAATTTGAAAACGCTTCTGCGATGAATGCATCACCCGCTGCCTTTATCGCGGCTTTCAGGATATTCATCTGGTTCGTGTCCGCATCCCAGTCATAATTCCATGCGTAGCCGCATTCGAAGTCGGCCCTCGCGTAGTTTTCTTCGTAGTATTCCCGGGAATTCGCGGTAAGATCGATCTTCACGACATCACTGCAATATCCCGGAACCTCGGAATCCGAGCGCTTAATGTGAGGCGCATGATAAAAAGGAGCTTCCGGGTCGGTGACATTGTCTCCGCCGCCTATGTTGTAGCGCCCGATATTCATGCCGAGGCCTGAGACAGGATCAAAGAATGCCTTCGCCGACTGCTCGGTAAGCGCGGCACTGTAGCCCAGACGGTTGGCCCACCAGCAAAGGGAAGTTCCCCAGCCCTCAAACTCGCCGTATCCGTCATGATCCGTATCGTTAAAGGTCTGAGCTCCGGAAATATCTATTTTGATCTTTTTGCTAATCTCCATCGGTACTCCCTCTCTGTCGGTCCTGCTGTTTTTATCTTTTGAAAAGCCGCTTCCGCATCCTGCGGTCAGCAATGAAACAACGATGACTGCAGGGATCAGAAAGCGGGCTCTGCTTTTCATGTTAAACCTCCGTTCAACCGTCCGGATGATTCCCTGACTACCAAAGACGGCTTTACACTCCTGAATGAGGGAACACTCTCCCCGTTCGCGACATCGATCGCGGTGTCCGCCAGCATTTTCCCGAGTGTGTCGTAATCATAATCAATGCTTGTGATCTTCGGGAAAGTAAGGTTTGTTATATAAGTATTATCGTAGCTGACAACAGATACATCTTCGGGCACGCGATAGCCTTCCTCGATAAGCCTTCTGATAACTCCGGCCGCACAGAAATCGTTTATCGCGATGATG
>JAFZKM010000344.1 GCA_017553665.1 Lachnospiraceae bacterium | reverse complement strand
TGACTTCATCAGCTGTCTTACCGATCAGGGAAGAATAGCTCCAATGAGAAAAACTGCACGCGCGATAAGGACATATAATCCGATCCATTCAAAGTATTCGAGTGAATTTAATAATCAGCCCATTGCGAACTTAATCGAAGATATTCTCGAAAAAGATTCGAAAGAGTCATATTTCATTCAGATCACAGACTTTATATCTTATTTCGTACACTTATACTTTGAGCGGACATACCGCAAAAAGTCGCTACCTAATCGTATAAATGCTATTATTGATGGGAAAGTCGTTGGTAGTGTACGTGCAACATTAAAGAAATCAGGAAAGTTGAATTTAAATGCGAACAAAGACAGCACTTATGGGTTTGTTGTCTATCCAAAATAAAAACACCACCTACGGCGCATCTGCACTTTCAGTGGTTCATTTATATTATACTACAACTGTATTATGAGTCAAGTATAAAAATAAAAACTTGAGGAACACGCATCGAAAAGACTTAGAGGGCAGGAGGTACAGATTATGAACTATATTTATACGGCAGTCTTGATGCCCAATGAGGATTCTACTAAGGTTTATGCTCGTATTCCTGATCTCCCGGGCTGTATCACTACCGGATCCTCTCTGCAGGATGCAATTGCACAGATCACAGATGCCGCATCCGGTTGGCTTGTTGCTGCGGAAGATGAAAGGTTGGTGATTCCGCCTCCTACGCCGCAGGATTTAATCGAAAGAGTTGAAGGTGACTTCTTATCGCTTATATTTGTCGATACGACCAAATACAGAGGTAAAATGGTACTTGTCACATTAACACATATGCAGCTTGGCGTGCTCACCATGAAAGAGACAGAGACTGAAGCGAGGGCGTTTTGTAATAGAAAAAACGCAGAGTTGTGGCTGATGAATAATGGCTTCTTTGAGGGCAGATGATCATGGTTCAAGTATACAGATGATGAACGGGAGTGGTGTCATAAGGATGAACGTCCCTGGGATTTTATCCATGTCGAGATCGATGAGTATTTAGTGGATTCGGATGAATACTCCAAATTTAAGTTTTTTCATTATGAGGCGGCTTGTCCGCACTCGAAAAGGGAAGCTTCGGAATCGTATTTGACTGATTCTCTAACAGGAATTCTCAAAGGGGATAGAGATATTGAGCGGACACAGAGATAACACTTGCAATTATTACTTATGTGTAATATAATCTTTATGCAACCGGAGGAAAGATAATTGGAGTTATTAAAACTTAATTGTTTTAGAAGAATATACCATGTAGATTGCTTCCCTAAAGAGTTTTCCGGTGCGGTCAGTGAGGCGTGGAAGTCAGTCGAACCATATGAGAGATACCAGAAGAAACTGTTACGGGATCTTGCTGTCCTAGATGATCAGGGAGAGCAGGCAATAAAACTTCCGCAGTATGAGGAGCTATCGCAGACAAAGTATCGAATGTATAGCATTCGCCATCCCGAGACAAAAAAGAATGTACGTGTGATCTACGTGATCGAAGACGGAAGGATAGTTTTACTTACTGCTTTCTTGGAAAAGAATGGTTCTGATTATTTCAATGGGATTGCCCGCGCAGAAACAAGATATGATTTGTTGATAGAATAAGCGGAGGGTTTATGTCATGAGCATGCATGAAAAGATTCTTAAAGCAAAGTCGACGGAATGGCTTACTGAAGGTCTGTCAAAGCCTGAGATTAAGAGTAATATTGAGTTGGCGAAGATTTCTGCCAGATTGGAGATGAAAAGAATAGATCTGGGCATGACTCAAAAAGAATTCGCAGAGTATATGGGGGTTTCACAAGGGATGGTTTCCAAGTGGGAAAGCCGGGAGTATAATTTCACGATCGCTACTTTGAACGATATCTGTGAGAAACTGGGACTTATCTTTGATCCGATAATCAGAGAACCGGATGAGATTCCGGTTGAGCATATCCAACTATTAAATAAGTCAAAAGCAAGATTGAGAAAAAATAAAAAAGCGATCTCCGGTTGAATTTAGAAGAGCAAGCGCACTATCCCACATCAGAGAAGAATGATGTATCAGTATTTGACATTTTTGTAGCCGTATGAACCGGTTCGGTGGTATAATAGCCATAGTTGAAGGCTTATTGATCCGAGACTGTACATTAAACGGTACGGCCTCTCTTAGAAAGGAAGGTACACCATGGCAAATAAGTATTCGGGCACTCAGACCGAGAAGAACCTCATGGCCGCGTTCGCAGGCGAGTCGGAGGCGCGCAACAAATACACGTATTTCGCTTCGAAGGCGAAGAAGGACGGTTTTGAGCAGATCGCGGCGCTGTTTCTGAAGACCGCGGACAATGAAAAAGAGCACGCGAAGATGTGGTACAAGGAACTGCACGCGATCGGTTCGACGGCGGAGAATCTGGAAACCGCGGCGAGCGGCGAGAATTACGAGTGGACCGACATGTACGCGGGATTCGCGAAGACCGCGGAGGCTGAAGGCTTCCCGGAGCTGGCTGGGAAGTTTCGTCAGGTGGCGGCGATCGAGAAGACGCACGAGGAGATGTACCGCGCCCTCCTGAAGAATGTCGAGGCACAGCAGGTGTTCGCTAAGAGCGAAGTGAAGGTCTGGGAGTGCAGGAACTGCGGTCACGTGGTAGTCGGCACCGAGGCACCCGAGGTCTGCCCCGTATGCAACCATCCGCAGTCTTATTTTGAGGTACGCGCTGAGAATTACTAACCCGGAAGGCAGGGAGGAGCCGCCCATGACCATAGCATTTTTCGACGCAAAAGAATACGACCGCGCTTCTTTCACGGCGGCAAATGAGGCACTGCCCGAGGCGGAGCGCCATGACATACGCTTTTATGAGACGCGCCTGACGATGGATACCGTGCGGCTCGCTGAGGGCTGTGAGGTGGTCTGCGCGTTCGTGAACGATGAGATCACCCGCGAGATCATCGACGAGTTGGTGCGCATGCAGGTGCGCCTGATCGCGCTGCGCTGCGCGGGCTACAATAATGTCGACGTGGAGCACGCTTACGGGCGGATCCATGTGGTGCGCGTTCCGGCGTATTCGCCTTACGCGGTTGCGGAGCACGCTATGGCGCTGCTGCTGACTTCGGTCCGCAGGATCCACAAGGCATACATCCGCACGAAGGATTTCAATTTCTCGCTGAACGGCCTGACGGGTTTTGACCTGCACGGGAAGACGGTCGGCGTGGTAGGTACGGGTAAGATCGGCCGCATTTTCATAGATATCTGCCGCGGTTTCGGGATGCATGTGATCGCATATGATAAGTTCCCTGCAGCGGATTCGGGCATAGAGTACGTGGAGCTGGAGGAGCTGTGGCGGCGCAGCGACATCATTTCGTTCCACTGTCCGCTGACGGACGAGAACCGTCACATGGTGAACGCGGAGTCGATCGCGCAGATGAAGAAGGGTGTGGTCCTGCTGAATACCTCGCGCGGCGCGCTGATCGATTCGGAGGCGCTGGTGGAGGGCATCAAGCAGCGCAAGATAGGGGCGGCTTGCCTGGATGTGTACGAGGAGGAGTCGAATGTGTTCTTCCATGATTTCTCCGGGCACATCGTAGATGATGACGTGCTGGCCCGCCTGATCTCGATGCCGAACGTGATCGTGACGTCGCATCAGGCGTTCCTGACAGCCGAGGCGCTGGCGAATATCGCCGATACGACGCTCGCGAATATCGCGGAGTTCTTCGCGGAGGGCTATTCCGCGAACGAGATATGCTACAAATGTCCCGAGCTCGCAGGCTGCCCGCAGGCGCACGGGAAGAAGTGCTTTTGAGGGGAGTCCTGTC
>JAFZKM010000343.1 GCA_017553665.1 Lachnospiraceae bacterium | reverse complement strand
GGACTCTCCAGGGTGACTGGAAGTGGGATACGAAGTACTGGCCCGATCCAAAGGCGATGATCGATGAGCTCCACAGCATGGGTATAAAGGTCGTTGTGTCAGTGTGGCCGTCCGTAGATAAAAAGAGTGAGAACTTCGGCGAGATGGCTGACAGGGGCCTGCTCATCAGGACTGAGAGAGGGAGCGACCAGACCTATGATTATCAGGGCGACTGCGTGGAGATAGATCCGACCAACCCCGAGACAAGAGACTTTGTATGGAAGGTCTGCAAGAAGAACTACTATGACATCGGAGTGGACGTGTTCTGGCTCGACAATTCGGAGCCTGACTACGTTGCCTATGATTTTGACAACTACCGCTATTATCTGGGTACAGCGCTCTCATGCAGCAATATCTATCCGCAGTATTACAGCCGTGTGTTCTATGACAACGAGAAAGCAGAGGGCAAAACAGACATAGTGAACCTTCTCCGCTCATGCTGGGCAGGCAGCCAGAAATACGCCAACGTGGTGTGGTCGGGCGATGTCCCGAGCACCTGGGAGGCGCTCAGGGATCAGCTGGCCGCCGGCATCAACATGGGTCTTGCAGGTATCCCCTGGTGGACGACCGATATCGGAGGCTTCATGACCAACGATGTGGAAGATCCCGATTTTAGGCAGCTCCTTATCCGCTGGTACCAGTTTGCCGTATATTCGGCGGTACTGCGCATGCACGGCGACAGAGGCCCCTACAATATCCCCGCGCTCGACGACCGCGACTGGGGCGGCGGATATCTGCATACCGGCCAGCCCAATGAGCTCTGGAGCTACGGCGAGGATAATTATAAGATCATGAGAAAGTACTATGATATCCGTATCGCGATGCATGACTATATCAAATCGCTCTACGATGAGGCTCATGAGAACGGCTCGCCCCTTATCAGGACGATGTTCTATGAATTCCCGAAGGACGCGAAGTGCTGGGAGCTTCAGGACCAGTACATGTTCGGAGCGAAGTACCTGTGCGCGCCCATATTCGAGCTCAATAAGTTCGAGAGGGAAGTATATCTCCCCGTCGGCAGCTGGAAGCTCACGAGCACCGGAGAGGTTTGCGAAGGCGGAAAGACAGTGAAAGTATCGGCGCCTTTGGAATACATGCCAGTTTTTGAACGTGTCTGATTTTTACAGCCATTCATGTCAAATCCTTTCGGTTATAAAAAACACCATATTGTTCTAGACTAAATACTGTGCCGGGATGCCGGCGCAGTATTTTTGCTTCCTGACGGGGGCAGGCAAGACTATATGAGGAGGAAGAAACATGAAAAAGATTTTCAGAAGACTCTTTGCCGTACTTTTGGCAGCAGTACTGGTCATCGCTTCAGCTAAGACCGGCGTACGCGCCGACGCAGCCGATTGCGCTTACATTGACGGCCAGACACCGAGTTACTCTTACACGGTAGAGGGCGCGGTAAATGTCATCACGGCAAATATCACATTCGCACCCGCAGTTGAAAACGATGGTGCAACAGTATTCGGACTGAATGACTGGTGCGGCTACGGCGTGGTTGTAAACCACGTGGACGGCAGCAAGTCGTACTACCAGTTCGGCGGCGCGCAGGTAAGCTGGGGCTGGGACGCTGACGGCGACAGCGCCGAGGATTCCTACGGCGTAAACGGCGG
Organism: Lachnospiraceae bacterium; assembly: GCA_017553665.1. The sequence continues at coordinate 10,082 of JAFZKM010000343.1, read as the reverse complement.
AACCTGGCTCGGAAACGCAGACATTGAGAACCTTACCGCAACGATCGGTATCCCTGCTGAGAAAGGTGCTGTCGTAGATTTCATCGTGACATCATGGGATTCATACGCAGGAACGCAGTTTTCCGTTGAAGTTACCGAAGGCGGAGACGCTACCGTAAGCGGCGGCGTAAAGTATGTTGACGGCAAAACTCCCGGTTCAACATACACAGTTGCGAGCGACTGCAACTCGGTACTTGTCGATGTTGAGTATCTTGCGGCTGACGGGCCCGATGGTGCCCTGTTCAGCTACAACGACTGGTGCTCGAACGGTATCGCAGTTACCCATCCCGACGGAAGCAAGTCCTACTATCAGTGGGGCGGCGCGCAGGTAAGCTGGGGCTGGGACGCTGACGGCGACGAAGCCGAGGATGTGAGCGACGGCGCAGCAGGCAAGAACTGGGTCGGCACGGTTGATTCGGCTACACTCCGCGGAACTCTCATGGTTCCCGCAGGAAAAGACGATGTGATCGACGTTATCGCATGCGGCTGGGATTCCTACGCAGGAACTCAGTTCGTAGTAAGACATTACACTGAGAGCGGAGTGATCGTGGGCGAGGTTTCTGAGGCTACACTCAGCATCAACAATGCTGAATGGTCCGATACCGGCGCAGTGATCACCACAGCGACAGTTAAGGGCAACGGCTCTTACATGGTAAAGGCAGAGCTTCCCGCGCCTCTCGGCAGCGGACAGTTCGAGTGCCTTACACTTCCCAACGGTGAGGCGATCTTCGGACCTACCTACACAGTAACCATTGACAAGATTGTATTAAACGGCGAGGAGATCGCCCTTCAGGGTTCATCCTACACCTGTTCCGCAGACGGCGGCGGAATAGATACCCGTGTAAATCTCTACAATGAGTGGAACAATCCCGATTTTGAAGGCGTAAACGGCAAGGGATACATCGACAACCGTACCGCAGGCGACGCTTCGACCGCTACCGCAAGACTTCTCACACCCGAGCAGGTTGCGGCTATCCAGACACTTGAAGTTTATTTCACCGTTGCAGGCGCATTCGAGAATCTGGCAAGCGCTGAGCCCGCAGGCTCGAACGCGGGCCCCGTTGATCTCGACGGAACCTACAACGCATACCTCTGCTTCCAGACTCCCGCATATTCGTTCCGCAACAACTTCGACGAGCCCAACTATGGCCGCGGCGTTGTAGGCGACAACGGCATGGAGTACTTCATGCAGGTAACGGGCTGGGACGCTGACAACAACGCGATCACAAGAGACGGTGTTTTCCACGATGTTGTTATCGCAGGAAACGGAACTTATACAGTATCTGTTGACGGACTTGATCTGAAGGGCGATTTCGATTCACAGGATCACATGAACATGATCATGCTCTCGACCGATATCCCCAACACCGACGAGATTGTCATCAGCGATCTGAGCCTTAAGGTGGACGGCAAGAGCGTTGAGCTCGGCGAGGATTCCCAGAAGCTCAACAAGGAGAGCGTAAACTACATGCAGATCCAGCTCGAGAGCATCTACAGCAAGGGTGACAATGCGCAGATCGGCGCATATACCGTACCTATGAGCTCGATGGAGATCACCTTCACCGTAAGCGGCTTCAACTACGACAAGGCAGCTGAAGAGCCCAAGGCAGAAGTAACCGAGGCACCCGCAGCTACGGAAGCTCCCAAGGCTACCGAGGCACCTGCGGCAACGCAGGCTCCTGCGGCCGATACTGCTGAAAACACAACCGATACCGCAAAGAAGAGCAACACAGGCCTCATCATAGGTATCGCAGCAGGCGTTCTGGTTGTGGCAGGCGCAGGCATCTTCTTCGCGACACGCAAGAAGAAATAATTACAGTAACACAATGATTTACATTCCCGGCCGGAGAAGCGATTCCCCGGCCGGGATTTGGGGAGAGCAAGATGGCTAAAAGAAAAGAAGTCAGCAACGGATGGACCGACAAAGTCTATTACGTGACGCGCGTGAGTCTGCTGTTTGCGTTTGTGCTGGTATTCTTCAGCGAGTTTAATCCCGCCAGGATATTCACGCAGATGAACAAGAATATCTCACTTCTGACATCCGCGCTGTCATACAACAGGCTTGTCATCAACATCAAATATGAGATAAACCACAATTACATCTTCAAGAGCGACATCTACAGTCTGATGATCGCCTCCGCATTGATGGTTGTGGGCGTTATCATATTGTCCGCGGCGGCGTGCGTATCTCTGGGCAATCTCAAGATGAAGCGCATCTCGAATTACCTGACGCTCGCAGGTTCGGGCGTGGTGATCGGCGGTTTTTTCCAGATGCTGGCGACTTACAGGTTATATCAGGCAGTAGATGTCGAGATCGCGGAAACGGTCGGGTTTAATCTGGCCGTTGACTCACTTCCGCCGGCGCTGTATCTGATGCTTGGATTCGCGGTCCTTCAGCTGCTCTGCTCCGTTCTTCTGATATTCGCGCAGCCGAAACCCGAAGCGGGCATGAAATGCGAGATGCTTACAAGCTATAAGCTCTTTATCATGTTCCTGCCGTTCATCGTGCTGGCATTTATCTTCGCGTATCTGCCTCTTTACGGATGGCGCTATGCGTTCTTTGATTACAAATCGGGCCCCGGTAATCTCTCAATGGATGACTTCGTGGGCTTCAAGTGGTTCAGGAGCCTTGTGGAAAACCCGATGACGAGAGCCGACATCGCGCGCGTAATGAAGAACACGCTGATAATGAGCGGTCTCGGCATAGCTACGAGCTGGCTCGCGATGGCTTTCGCGATATTCCTTTCGGAGATCAAATGCGGATGGTTCAGGAGGATCGTGCAGGTATTCACGACTATCCCGAACTTTATCAGCTGGGTTCTCGTGTACGCGATAGCGTTCGCAATCTTCTCGAACGAAGGCTTCATCAACAACCTGCTGACGCAGATGACCGGTGTTACTCATAACAGGCTGTATCTGATGGAAAGTGACATGCTCTATGTTAAGATGCTCCTGTGGGGCATCTGGAAGGGCATAGGCTGGAGCGCGATCATTTACATCGCCGGTATATCGGGCATCGACCAGCAGCTTTATGAGGCCGCGACTGTGGACGGCGCGGGACGCTTCCAGAAGATGCGCCATGTGACGCTGCCCGGACTGCTTCCGACCTATTCGGTAATGCTGCTCATGGCGGTAGCCGGAATCCTGAGCAACGGAATGGACCAGTATCTGGTATTCTCGAACGCCAATACAAAGGAAACACTTGAAGTCCTCGACCTGTATGTATATACGCTGGGTATCGGCGCAGGCAAGATCCCGCTTTCAACAGTAATAGGCATGTTAAAGACTCTGGTCAGCGTTACTTTGCTGTTTATGGCTAACGGCATCTCAAAGATGGTCCGCGGCGAGAGCATAATCTGACGGAAGGAGGGAGATCATGGCCAAAACTTTACAGGAAAAGCTTGACGCAAAGGCCGAGAAGGCTTATTACCGCAGGCACAGATCCAATATAAAGCTGACGGGAAAGGATATAGCCTTCTACATCGTGGATTACGCGGTGTTCGGATTATTCGCCCTGATATGCTTCTTCCCCTTCTACTATCTGTTCATAAATACGATCTCGGACAATGAGATGGTCGCAAGAGGCGCGGTCAATTTCTATCCGATCGGGTTTACGCTGCAGAACTACAAGGACATGCTGTCCCTGGGCGATCTGGGACAGGCGTTCTTTGTAACGATATCGAGAACCGTGATCGGTACTCTGCTGATGGTAGTGGCATCCGCCTACTGCGGATATCTGGTTACCAAGAAAGAGATGTGGAACAGGAAATTCTGGTACAGATTCCTTGTTATCACGATGTATTTCAACGCAGGCCTGATCCCGGGCTACACGAACATGCTGATGCTCGGACTGACCGACAACTTCCTGGGATACATCATCCCGGCGATCGTTCAGCCTTTTAACATAATACTTGTAAAAACCTATATCGAATCCATCCCGGCCGAGCTCGAGGAGAGCGCTTTCATCGACGGCGCGGGACACATGATGATATTCAGGAAGCTGATCTGGCCGCTCTCGAAGCCGATCTTAGCTACGATCGCGATATTCGGCGCGGTGGGACACTGGAACTCATTCATGGATTCGGTCATCAATATGCAGAATTCACCCAATCTGCACACCTTACAGCATAAGCTGTATATCTGGCTCAATCAGTCGAACAATATCGCTTCGACGATAGGCACCGCGCGAAGTGCGGATGAGATGGCAGCCATCGTAAACAAACTCAATTCGGGCAAGGTCATCAAGTATACCATCTCGATGGTTACGGTACTCCCGATACTTCTTGTATACCCCTGGATGCAGAAATATTTTGAAAAGGGTATAATGTTAGGCGCGGTAAAAGGTTAATTTTGGAGGAGCTTATGAAAATGATCAGAAAAACAATGGCTTTTATGCTTGTCCTTGCGATGATCATGTCGCTTGCGGCATGCACAAAGAGCGGGGATGTATCCGGACGCGGCTCGGGCAGCACCGATGGCGTGACCGGAACGGTTTCGGGCAAGAGCGATTCTTCGGAGCCCGTTGAGATCGTCTGCTATTCGCAGCTTGCGAATTATTCGGGAGAGCAGCAGGGCTGGGTAGCAAAGCTGCTTTTGGAAAAGTTCAACGTAAAGCTTACGATCGTTCCCCATTCGGACGGCGTATTCGATACACGTATGGAATCCGGAAATCTCGGTGATATCGTAGTATTCGGTTCGACCGGAAATGACTATAAGCGCGCGGTAAAGAGCGGAATGCTCCTTGACTGGAACAAGTACGATCTGCTCAATACATACGGCAAGGATATGAGAGACACCATGGGACAGGCTCTTGCGGCGAACAGGGCCCTGACCTCGACAATAACCGACGGTGCGAGCGACGCGCTCTACGGCTTCGGACATTCGGTGGCTTCTTCGAGCGACTCGCACGAGCAGTTCTTCTATACCTGGGATATCCGCTGGGATCTGTACAAGCAGCTCGGATACCCTGTTGTAAAGAATCTGGACGATCTCGTAACTCTCTTTGAGCAGATGAAGGAGATCTGCCCCACCGATGAGAACGGCAATCCTACCTACGCTGCATCACTCTGGCCCGACTGGGACGGAAACATGGTCATGTATGTCAAGGCTTTTGCTACGGCGTACTGGGGCTATGATGAGATGCAGCTCGGCATCTACGATCCCGACACGGGCATCATGCACGACGCGCTCGAGCCCGACGGACCTTACCTGACCTCGCTGAAGTTCTTTAATACGCTTTACCAGAAGGGGCTCCTGGATCCCAACTCGATGACTCAGACCTACACCGAGATGATCGAGAAGATGAAGGTCGGCGGCGTATTCTTTTCAATCTTTAACTACGCGGGCAGCGGGCCTTTCAACACGGCGGCGCATATGTCCGAAGGCAAATATATGTACACGATGGTTCCGCAGGACGCCGTTCCGCTCTGCTACGGTATGAGCCCCTACGGCGGAAACAGAGTATGGACAATCGGCGCGAACACCGAGCATCCCGAGCTCTGCATGCAGATCATCAACTGGCTGTGCACTCCCGACGGATACATGGAGGCACTCTACGGTCCCAAGGACGTGACCTGGTACTATGACGAGGCAGGACGCGCATGCCTCACCGAGTTCGGCGCGAAGTGCATCAACGATAAGGAAGGCACCGTGATGACGGAGGAAGAGGCCGGCAAATACGCAGGCGGAACCTTCCATGACGGCGAACTGCAGATCAACAATACGACCTGGTCGGGCAACGAGATCAACCCCAATACCAGCGGAGATACTTACGACCAGCAGTACTGGAGAAGCATCGCGAACAAGATCGATTACGAGATCCAGCAGGACTGGGTGGACTACAACGGAGCCGAGAACGTATCCGAGTACATGGAGCATCTGCAGTACAAGGTAGCTCCCGCGACGGAGTACAACGAGGCAGAGATGAGCGACGATTTCGAGCTGATCTGGAAGCAGGTTACGACCTGTATCGTGGATTACAGCTGGAAGGCCATCTATGCGGCGTCTGACGGCGAGTACAACTATTATGTGAACCAGATGATCAATACCGCGAAAGCATACGGCTATGAGCAGTGCAGACAGTGGTCCGTCGATGAGGCCGCGAAACGCCACGCTCTCGAAGAGGCCGTAAGAGGAAAATGATGAGAAAAACAACGATACTACATATAGCCCTCCCTTTCACGCATGGGAAGCGCCGCGTTATGCGGTGCTTCCTCTGTATAATGGCAGTAATGGCCATGATACTTACGGGCTGCGCTAAGTCAGATACGATAACCGATAATACTCCGACGGCGGCTGCCGGCGTGGAGACTGCGACGCCTGAGCCGGGAAATACCGATGCTGCCGGACAGGCGGGAGGACAGGATACTCCCGTGACCGGCACGGACGGAATACCCGACATGTCGGCATATAAGACAAAGCCTTCGACGGCAGATTATGCAGAGCTGGCGCTGAACGTATATTACAACGATGCTGAGCATTCGTATTTCAGCAACGAATCGGGGCAGAACTCGATCTTCGTGACCGAAGCGGGACAGTACGCGCTCACATTTGACTGCGGGAGCGATCTTTCGGCCGAGGCAAAGGCTGCGGGAGTTACGGCGCTTAAGAATCTCACCGCGATATATATCATCGATATGGAGCATATCAGGGGTGAGGGACAGTCGCCGCTGACCGCCTGCAATATCATCTACGATAAGGTGATCGTGGACGGCACGGAGCTTACGGTTACGATGGACGCGCCCAAGTCCGCATTGAAACCGAACGGCATATTCGATACGAACGATCCCGTGAACTCATGGGACGGTTCCTGCGTCGCTGAGGTTGAAGCGGGCGAGCACGTGGCAAATTTCACCACTGTGGACGCGCCGAAGACTGTTACGGTCGTTTTCACACTTTCGGGTCTTGTATGGGGAACGGAAGCGTCCGCGGGCGGCGATAACGGGAACGACACCCCTGCCGGCGCGGTGATAGGAGAGAACGGAGCTGTATTCAGTACGATGGACCTGACCGGAATGGACGCAAAGACACTTTCGTATTACATGGGCAACGGCATCAACCTCGGAAATACATTCGAGGCGGTTTCCTCAGGCAAGAACGCGTCTGTTACGACCTATGAGTGCGCGTGGGGCCAGCCCATTACTTCCGAGGCCATGATAAAGGGCTACAAGGCAGCAGGATTCGATACGCTGCGCATACCCGTGTCGTGGGCCAATACGATGGATTTCCTGAAGGATGACTTCGAGATCAACGCGGATTATCTCGAGCGTGTGGCGACAGTCGTGAACTGGGCGCTTGATAACGAGATGTTCGTGGTAATGAACGACCACTGGGATTCGGGATGGTGGGCGATGTTCGGCTCGTCCGATCCCGCTGCTGTGGAAAAAGCGTGGAAGATATACGAGTCGATGTGGACTCAGGTTTCGACATACTTCAAGGATTATCCCGACATGCTGATCTTTGAGTCGGCGAACGAGGAGCTGGGCAACGGCCTGAACAACAACGGAAGCTGGGCGGACTCGGGAAAACTCACCGTGGATGACCAGTACCGCATAACGAACGAGATAAATCAGAAGTTCGTGGATCTGGTCAGGAGCACGGGCGGAAACAACGATGACCGTTTCCTGCTGATCGCGGGCTACAATACCGATATCACCGATACTTGCGACGCACGGTTCAAGATGCCTGCGGATACCGCGAACGGCAAGCTGTTCCTTTCGGTACATTATTACACGCCCTGGAACTACTGCGGGACAGGACCGGACGGAATAGAGGCCAGATGGGGCATCAAGGCCGATTATGAGACAATGGACAAGTATCTCGGCAAGCTGAAGAAGTTCAGCGAAATGGGATACGGAATAATAATCGGCGAGTACGGCGCGCTGCCGATCTATGACAGCACGACAAAGACACATACCACACAGACAAATACGGTCGAATTCACGACGTATTTCCTCGACCACTGTGATGTAAACAACTGGGTACCGCTCCTTTGGGATACGAACGGAACCTATGACAAGACCTACTGCAAACTGAGGGATGAGGAAGTCGCCAGGATGTACGCTTCAAGGAGCTTCACAAAAGAAACGGAAGCGGGAGCTTCTTATCTCGAAGGCGTGAAGCAGGAGATGGAAGCGACCGCCGCTGCGGCACCCGAGATGTGGGAAGGCGTGGAGACCTATGAACCCGGAACACCCGTCGCATGGATCATGTGGAACGGCGGAGCCGGAACCTACAGCGTGGGAGATGTGTTCAATCCTGCGGACAATACTGCCGGTATCAAGGCTACGAACGCGATCGTCGAAGGCCCCGGGAAATATACGGTAAGCCTCGACTTTGCGGGCGGAAACGACGGCCTGACCTTCGCGGCGCTCGCGATAGCGGACGCGGAGCTGTTGTATCCGGGATGTCATATCCTGATCGATTCGATAAAGATCGACGGAGAAGAACTGGAGCTCATAGCGACGCCTTATACAAGTTCGGATGACGGCAAGTGCACCAGAGTGAACCTGGTGAACGAGTGGGTTAAGACCCTGCCCTCTGACGCGCGTATACTCAAAGGCTCGCCGAGCACGGCATCACCCGTGATCATCGATAAGACCAAGCTCGTGGGTATAAAGAATATAACGATAGAATTTACTTTTGCAGTGATAAGATAAGTACGATACAGGAGGGGAAGCACCCCTCCTGTTATCATTTGCCCTGATGCTTTGCGCGGTACTCCGCGGGACTTTCGCCTGTATATTTCTTGAATTTCTTGTGGAAATAATCGACATTGCGGTATCCGACCTTCTCGGCGATCTCGTAGACTTTGAGCTTCTCGTCGGAGAGCATCCCGATCGCGTGATCGATGCGGATGCGGTCGACATAGGTGTTGAAGCTGTCGCCGACGGTCTTCGTGAATATCTTCCCGAGGTATGAGCTGTTGTATCCGAAAAGGGACGCGATCATCTCAAGCTTAAGGTTTGTGTTGTAGTTATGGTCGATGTAATAGAGAATATCGTCGATCACGCTGTCACGGGACGAATTCCCCATGGAGTTCATCAGCTCCTCAAAACGGTTGGAGAAGTAGATGATTATCTCGTACAGGTAATTCTGCGCGCTGATGAATGAGATGATATCCGCGTTTGAGGAGAAGGGCAGGGCTATCGTGCTGTAGCGGTGCGTCATCGTATCCTTGATGCGAAGATACAGGTCGGTCAGGAACAGCTTAACCGCGGAAATATCGGCATTCACCCGGTAGAGATACTCTTCGATGGAGTAGAGTACTTCTGCCACTTTTCTTCTGTTAAAGGTCTGGAGGTAATCGGTGATCTCGGCGGTATAGCCGTCGATCCTGGAATTCTCGAGCTTCTCGAGGTTGTTCTGCACAGAGGGCAGATCATCGAAGCCGAGCACATGCTGTCCCTGCACGCAGAAGAAACGGCGGGAGAGCAGTTCCTCGGCCTGGGCGTAGGATTCCGGAATGTCGGAAAGCGAGTTCACGACGCATCCGTATGCCACAAAAATGCGGTCAAGAGGGCTGCCCTGCTCGGGCTCGGACTCATAGTGTTCCAGGAAACGCCTGAAGCGCTCTATGCCCGAATCTCCGAGGAGCAGAAGGATGTCATGTCCGCGGTATACGAGATGGACCGAAGCGGAAGACCGGCTCCCCGCGGCGTTAAAGAGCTCGGAGAAACGGTAGGGGAGTTCCGAATCGGTCATATTGAAATTCTCATAGGCGATGATCTGGTATTTGTCCGCGGACAGGCCAGGATCCGCCTCACTGAGCAGCTTAAAATCTATGTTGTGCGAAAGGATGTCGCTGACGATCTCCTTTTTGGACTTGTTTCTGAGGAAGAGGTCGCGGGAACGGGCACCCGCTTCGTTATCGAGCATACCGCTGATCTCGCGGACAGCCGCGGTCAATTCATCCTCGTCTATGGGCTTTGTGAGATAATGGCGCACATTGTACTTCATGGCTTCCTGCGCGTACTTCAAATCAGAGTAGCCGGAAAGATTTATGAAATGCCCTTCAAAGCCGTCCTCAGTGAGTCTCTTTAACG
>JAFZKM010000342.1 GCA_017553665.1 Lachnospiraceae bacterium | reverse complement strand
GCTGACGTATTGCGCGGTGAACTGAGCTCCCGGGGCATTTTCCTGATCAATCTGATGTCTGCGCCGGGCAGCGGCAAAACAAGCACTCTCCTCGCGCTCGCGCCTTACTTTAAGGGCAGGCTCAAATGGGCCGTGATGGAGGCTGATATCGACTCCGATGTCGACGCCCGTACGATAGCGGCAGCGGGCATCCCCTCGATACAGCTCCATACCGGCGGAATGTGCCATCTCGACGCCGACATGACCAGGCAGGGCATCCGTGAGATCGAGGACCTCTCTCCCGACCTTGTCGTGCTCGAGAATATAGGCAATCTGGTCTGTCCCGCCGAATTCGACACCGGCGCGATGCTCAACATTACGATCTTAAGCGTCCCCGAAGGCGATGACAAACCGGTCAAGTATCCGCTCATGTATGAGAAGTCGGATATCATGGTCATAAACAAGATCGATACGCTTCCTGTTTTCGACTTTGATCCCGATGCGGCCGAAGCCGCGGCACGTAAGCTTAACCCTTCGATAACGGTCTTCAGGATAAGCGCAAAAACCGGCGAGGGAGTTCAGGAACTCGCAGATTACATATTTTCCAAAATTCCTCACACAAAAATAACCGAATAATCACGAATTGCAATGCAAAATGCAATTAATTTCAAATAGACGCATTAGTTATAATTATGTACATCATAAGTATTTATTATGTGTACTGTTTAGCACATTAAATCAGGAAACGGAGAGCCATGGGAGAAGTCAGGATAATCAGTGTAAATCAGAACGTCACGGCCGATAACGATATGGCCGCGGATATGCTCCGCAAGCGGCTTGCAGCGCAGGGCACATTGTTTTTGAACTTCATGTCGGGTCCCGGCAGCGGAAAGACCACTACCCTCACCGCGCTGATCAACCGTCTGAAGGCCTCTTACCGGATCGGCGAGATGGATGTCGACATCGAATCGCGTCTCGACGCCCAGCGCGTAGCCGACGCCACCGGAGTCGAAGCGCTGCAGATACATAACTGCGGTCTGTGCCACATTGACGCCGACATGGTCACGAGAGCGCTCACCGGATATGACACCGAAGGCCTCGATCTTCTGATCCTTGAGAACATAGGGAATCTCGTCTGCCCAGCGGAATTTGACACAGGCGCGCATAAGAACGTCATGCTGCTGAGCGTCCCCGAGGGCGATGACAAACCTCTGAAATACCCGCTGATGTTTACGGTCAGCGATCTGGTACTGATAAACAAGATCGATACGCTCGGATATTTTGATTTTGACTTTAAAAAAGCCAAAGAACGTATCCTGAAGCTTAACCCGAAGGCAGAGATCATCCCGATAAGCGCGAAGACCGGCGAAGGTCTGGACGCCGTCATCGGATGGATAGAAAATGAGATAGAAGTCCTGACTACCACTTCACATCTATGATGCACACCTCGGCGTCGGTCCCGATCCTGATATTGGGACCGTAGAGACCGACTCCCGAGGTTACGATATTATACATATTTCCCTTCTTTAAGATTCCCGCGGAGTTCTCCCATGTAAACAGCCTGCTCGTGATGTTCATCGGGAAGAACTGCCCGTCATGCGTATGTCCGCACAGGTCTATATCCACGCCCGCGTCCGCGAGTTCCTGCAGCTCCTTCGGCTGATGGTCTATCACGATCAGAGGCTTCGTAAGATCTAGCCCCTGTACCAGCTCCCGCGCGCTCTTTCTCGTACCCGTTCCGTTTCCGGGCTTGCTGTAGTCCGGCCTTCCGTAGACATAAAATGTATCGTCTATCAGCGCGTGATCGTCCAAAAGCAGCGTGATCCCGGCCTTCTGAAGGAATTCGTTCATCTCTTTTCCCGCGGCCTTGTTCGGGTCACTGTAATTAAACGTGAAACCGCCGATTATCTTCTCTTCGATGTCATGATTCCCGTAAACGGCATAGGTCCCGTACCTGCTCTTTATCGACGCGAATATCTCTGTAAGGCGCTCAGGGTCGTCCAGCGCCTCGTATTCATTGTCAAAGATATCTCCCGCGATTATCACGATGTCGGGCGATGATGCATTGATCAGGTCCGCCATCTTTTCCATCTGCGCGCAGCCGATGTTATATCCCAGATGCATATCGGCGACCAGCGCGATCCTCAGTCCGTCGCTGCCCTCGACCTGCTTCGCGGTCTCTATCTCATAAGTGTTCAGCTTCACATCGCGTCCGTGCGCCACGCCGTACCACATCAGAAGTATGATAAAAACGATGTTCAATACGCCCATCACGGCCCTCTTGTTTTGATAAAGCGCCGCAGAGAAGACCTGTTTGGGCTCGTAACCCTTTCTTTTGAACCATAAAAACGCGACAAGACGGCCGATAAGTATGACCGCGAACGACATTCCCATGTATATAAGGACGCCCAGGTTATAATTGCCCGACTTTTTGAGCACGCGCCTTAATGTATACAGTACCGGGGAGCTCTCATACGTGACTCCGGCAGGTATCACAAACGCCGCGAATATCGACAGCGAAAACACTGCCCAGAGGAACGCCGCAAGTATCTTAACGAACCTGCGGAGCCCGCGGGGCAGTCTCAGAGTGTCGAGCCATTTAAAGCATTCGTATACAAAATACACATGCGCCGCCAGGAACAGCGGTGACAGCAGGAAAAATATCATGTGGCGCCTCTTTAGTCCTTCTCGTAAACAATGAGTTCGTCGCCGTTGCGTATCACGGTTTCGTCATCGGGAATGATGTTATTGCCGCCGCGCCTGATCAGTACGACCAGCGACTGTCTCGAGATCGGAATCTTCTTTAAGGGCAGTCCCACCCAGGTGTTCCGCTCTTTTATCTTAACGGAATTGAGTTTGATCGTGTCCTCCTCGTAGAACTTCTTCGCGCCGAAAATAAGCCTGTCTCCGGCCTTCAGAACGGTCTCGCCTTTCGGCGTGAGTTCCTCTTCATCACGGATTATGGCCGCGATCATCATCTGCGGAGGCATCAGGATATCGGCCAGTTTTTTTCCGTTCCAGGGATGCTGCGGTTCAAGCGTGCCGGTGAGGAACCTGAGCGGCTTATCCTCTTCCACGAACGCGATCCTGTTCAGCTTCGAATAGCTCTCAACGAATCCGGCGGAAATGATACCTGTGGGGATAGCGACCATTCCGACTCCGAGGAAGGAGATCACAATGGCCATTACCTTGCCCCCGACGGTGATCGGGTAAATATCGCCGTAGCCTATCGTCAGCAGCGTCGATGCCGACCACCATATCCCGGAAAAGGCGTTCTTGAACGTTTCCGGCTGAGCTTCATGCTCAAGTGAATACATGCACAGTGACGACGCGATCATCAGTATCGAAACCATGATGACCGACGAAAATATCTGCTTCTTTTTCTCATTCAATACATCGAGGATAACGCTGAATGCGTCATAGCGCGAATTGATCGAGAACAGCCTGAATATCCTGATAACCCTGAACATCCTGAACGCGACGGCTCCGGCAGGGAAGAATATCGGAAGATAATAAGGGAAAAATGTCAGCAGATCAACGATTCCCGTCACCGAAAAAATAAACGCGAACGCCGCCGCTGCGCGGCTTTTGTCGGGATAGAGAATGTCCGAGGTCCAGACCCTCAGAATATATTCGATCGTAAAAAGGATGACCGTTACGAGCTCGACCGCTTCGAGAACAGTCTCATACTTTGAAAATTCGCCGTAAGTGGACATGATCGTGGCCGCGAGGCTCGCGACGATCACGACCGTCAGAATGATATCGAAGAGCCTGCTGGGCAGATCTCCGACATTGCCGATCTGTATGATATCAAAAATCTTTCTCTTCGTGAGACGCTTTGTATTCTGCATAATATACCGCCATAAAAAAGTGCTTTGCCTTCGCGTATATTGTACCACATATGCGGGTTGTATGCTAAAATAATTTCAGGACGATGCATAGCAATAAACTGCGAGTATCTGATCAAAGCGGAGGTAAGCAGAATGAACACTATCGTTCAGACAAAAATGGGCCCTGTAAAGGGCAATGCGCGCGAAGGTTACAACGAGTTCCTCGGCATCCGCTTCGCGACCGCGGGCAGGTTTGAATACGCAGTTCCCGTGGAGAGCTTTGACGGCGAGTACGACGCGACCGCGTTCGGTCCCGCATGCCCGCAGACCAGAGGCTTTTATCCGCATTTCGAGCATCCCACCCGCCGCTTCTATCACCACGAATTCCGCGAAGGCCAGGTCTTCACTTACGGCGAGGACTGCCTTCGCCTCAATATCTATGCCCCGTTGGAAGCAAAGAACTGCCCCGTTATCCTCTTTTTCTACGGCGGTGGCTTTAATGCCGGAAGCACCGACGAATCGACCTTTGACGGCGCGATCTACGCGCGTCAGGGCATCATTCTCGTGACTGCAGCCTACAGAGTGGGCATCCTTGGCTACCTCACCCACGAAGAAGTGTTTAAAAAATACGGCCGTGACGGCAATTTCGGCCTCGATGACCAGTTCACCGCGATCAAATGGGTAAAAGCCCATATCGCAGATTTCGGCGGCAATCCCGAGAATATCACCCTTGCCGGCCAAAGCGCCGGCGCGATGTCCGTGCAGTATCTGTGCCTCAATGAGAAATGCCGCGGACTTTTTAAGCGCGCCATCATGTTCTCGGGCGCAGGTCTTTTCCCGAAATTCTCGCTCCCCCGTCCTGCTGCCGAACGCAGGCCCTACTGGACCGGATTTATGGAGTCCGCCGGAATCAAGTCCTTCGAAGAGCTGAAGACCATGGACTTTAAGGAGATCTTCGCGCGGCTCGAGCCGTATCTTGCCTCGCGCAAGGACAATGTCTACAACACCATGCCGGTGCTCGACGGTTACCATCTCACCGCCCCGGTCGATAAATTAATAAAAAAGCCGCTGCCCCTCGACTACATGATCGGCTACTCGAACAACGACATGTACGCGATAATCATGTCGCACATCGGCCACCGCTTCGCTAAGGACAATAACGGCTTCATCTACTATTTTGATATTGACGCCCCGGGCGACAAACGCAACGCGGCTTACCATGCCTGCGATCTGCGCTACATCTTCGGAACTCTCGACTGCGGCACCCGCAAATACGGTCCGTATGACCACAAGGTTTCCGCGCTTCTTGCGCGCTATATTTCCGCTTTCGCGGCGACCGGAGACCCGAATTCCAACGACTGGCCCGGCGCTAAACAGCCCGGCACCTCGCCCGAATACAGGCTGCCCGCAGGCATGCTTCCCGTATGGGAACGCGGCGGTAAAAAGGCGCTCCGCTTTGGCCCTGATAAGATCGGAATGGCGCGTCCCAACCGGCTCAAGCTGCTCTGGAACACGCTGACAAAGGGAGACCCGAAATTGTACTGATCACTCCAACGCGGCCCGGCTCATACCGGGCCGTATTTATTTTCCGGACAGCGCATGCTCGATCAGGGCCTCGCAGCCTCTCTCGATCTGCCTGTAGACGCCCTCAAAATCACCTGTATACCACGGGTCATCGATATCCTCGGGATGGCCCGTAAAGTCCATAAGAAGGCTTACCTTCCCTTCGGGATCGTCGCCGAGGATCCGCATCATATAGCCCAGATTGATCTTCTCCATGCCAATGATATAATCCCATTTATCATATTCATCGCGCCGCATCTGCCTAGCGGTCTTCCCTGCGCAAGAAATCCCGTGCTTTGCCAGTTCACGCTTCGCGGGCGGATATACCGGATTCCCGATCTCCTCAGTGCTGTGCGCCGCCGATTCAATCAGAAAGCGGTCCGCCAGCCCTCTCTTCTCCACCATATCCTTCATTATGAATTCCGCCATCGGGGAACGACAGATGTTGCCCCAGCAGACGAATAGTATTCTTATCATCATATGCTTTTTCCCCATCCTTTAAAGGCTTTTCCTGAACCAGTATGATGTTTTCTT
>JAFZKM010000341.1 GCA_017553665.1 Lachnospiraceae bacterium | reverse complement strand
GCTCTTCATTCCCACAGAATTTACGGGCATCGATGTTGACCCGGAGGGCTTCATCTATGCGACAAATATCACATCCGACGGTATCCAGGGCGTAAGACGCCTTAACCCGTCCGGACAGGACGTCATCAAGAAGGGCGAGAACAAGAATCTCGGCGGCGATCTTGATATCGACGGAACCGGCGATTACTACGGCCCTTCACAGTTTACCGACGTTGTTTACAGGGACAAGGGTATTTACTCCTGCCTCGACCGCAGGAGAGGAAGGATCTTCACTTACGATCATGAGGGCAATCTGCTCTATATCTTCGGCGGCCTCGGCACTCAGGTGGGTACCTTCCAGATGCCCGTCGCTATCGAGCAGATCGGCACCGGTATCTGCGTTCTTGATTCGAACATGGCCGCGATCACCTCATTCAAGGTGACCGAATACGGCGACAAGATCAACACTGCCGTAGGCCTCCGTTATGACGGAGATGAGGCTCTGGCCGTTGACGTATGGAACAGGGTGCTCGAGCTCGATGAGAACAATGAGCTGGCAAATACCGGTATCGGCAAGGCTTATCTTTCTTCGGGCGATTACGAGAGCGCGATGAAGTACTTAAAGCTCGGAATGAACCGCGATTATTACTCGATCGCTTACAAACGCTACAGGAACGAGGTTCTTAAGCGGAACGCGAGCTACTTCCTGACCGGAGCCGTGGTCCTCATCATTGCCATCGTCCTGTTCAGGAAATACAGAAAGCGCAGAAAGGGGGTAATCGACGATGACTAAGGCTTTTTCGAAAGAGAAGTGGAGTTATCTGTTTTACACCCTGACTCATCCGGTGGACGGATATTACTGGATCAGGCATGAGGAGCGCGGAAGCGTGCCTCTCGCTTTCCTGATGGTATTCCTGTTCAGCGCGGCGTTTTCGGCAAACAGACTGCTCGCGAGCTTCGTGGTAAACGATATCGATCCGAGAAGCGTTGACTCGCTCTATGAGCTTATCGGTGTTATCGCGTTCTATATCCTTCTCTGCGTCAGCAACTGGTCCATCACCTGCCTTATGAACGGAGAAGGCCGTATGAAGGATATCCTGATCGCGGTAGGCTACGGAACGATGCCCATCACGATAGGACTCGTGCTCACCACGATCATCAGCCAGTTCCTGGCGGATGAAGAGCAGGCATTTTATTCGATCATCCTCGGCGTATGCGTTGCGTGGGGCGTGATCATGATGATCATCGGCATCATGCAGGTACATAACTTTACAGTGGGCAAGACGCTCGGAACTCTGATACTTACGTTCCTCGCGATGCTCATCATCGTGTTCCTTATGCTCCTGCTCAGCAACCTGATCGGTAAGGTATACAACTTCGTTCGAAGCGTATATACCGAGATAATATTCAGAGGATAAGGGGGCAGACATGAAGAAAAAGAAAGACAAGAATGTCGCGCTCCCGATGTCGCTCGGCAAAAAAGTACTGCTGTTCATAGTATGTGTGGCCGCAGTTCTCGGTATCACGTATCTTGCATACTACCTGATACACTTCAAGGCCTACAAGGGCTATAAGCAGTACATGAAGGACTACGAGTACGAGGCGGGCACGGAACTGAACTTCATCAAAGAAGCGAATCCCGATGTACCGGGCTTTCAGCTTGTAACCGAGAATGAGTACCTGAAGCTCTACACCGATACGAAGACCTGCAACGTCGCAGTCTATGACAAGCGCGACGGCTCGACGGCATATACGAACCCCGTTAACGCGGACGCTGATACCGTAGCGAAGGCTGCGAACAAGAACTACCTCAAATCGCAGTTCATCCTTCAGTTCTACAACACCGCGGTCGCATCGGCGACGATGGATTCGTACAGCAAGTCGGTACAGGCGCATAAGTACAGCTATGAAGCTATAGAAGGCGGTTTCCGCTATATTTATCAGGTAGGAGAGCCGCAGAACATCGGAAAAGACGGAATGACCTGGTTCGTTGTTCCGCTTGAATACAGGCTCGACGGAGACTCACTCGTTGTAAATATCCCCGCGAAGGGAATAGAAGAGCACGGACCCGGATACATTTACAGAATACAGCTTCTGCGTTACATGGCCGCTTCCAGCTATGATGACGAAGGCTATATCGTGGTTCCGAACGGTTCGGGCGCGCTGATCGACTTCAATAACGGCAAGACCGGCGCGGCGCAGTATTCACAGTATATTTACGGCATCGATCCGATGACCGCTAACTATACGAACCTCGAGGAGTCGGACGACGCGAGACTTCCGATCTTCGGCCTCTGCTACAATGACAGAAGCGTGCTCGCGACGGTTGAGGGCGGCGAGACGATCGCCACGATCACCGCGAACGTTTCGGGAGTATTCAACGATTACAATTACGCGTTCCCCACATTTGTCATCAGAAACACCGATAACCTTCAGATGTTCGGAAATGCGAATATCGATACCTACGTTATGGAGGAGAACCTCTATGATGTGGACCTTCAGGTAAGATATTCATTCCTGAAGGAGGACTACAAGGGTTATTCGGGAATCGCGAATTACTACCGCGAGAAGCTGATCGCCGAGGGACGCATCGCTCCCACCGGAAAGACCGGCGATATCCCGTTCTACTATGACATCATTTCCGGCGTAAAAGAGACCGGACATATCCTGGGCGTCGGATATCTGCATGTTTTCAGCATGACGGATTTCGACGAGGCGGGAGAGATAGCG
>JAFZKM010000340.1 GCA_017553665.1 Lachnospiraceae bacterium | reverse complement strand
TCGATAATGCTGCACGCAGCGGCCGACGCGACGGGATTGCCTCCGAAGGTCGAACCGTGGTCGCCGAACTTGAAAATGTTCTCAACCTTTTCGCCGAGCAGAGTCGCTCCGATCGGGAGTCCGCCGGCTAAGCCCTTCGCCGTGGACACGATGTCGGGAGTAATGTCGTAATTCATGTACGCGTAGAGCTTTCCGGTCCTTCCGTTGCCGGTCTGTACCTCGTCCACGATCAGCAGGATATCGTTCTCTTTGCAGATCTCATACGCAGCCTTCACATATCCGGGATCGATCGGTATCACGCCGCCCTCACCCTGGATGCACTCTATCATGAGCGCAGCGGCTTTATTTGACGCGATCGCGTTCTTCAGTTCATCGATATTTCCGCTCTCCACATGGACAAAACCCGGCGTAAGCGGCTGATAAAGCTCGTGATAATGCTCCTGGCCGGTGGCCGCAAGTGTCGTGAGAGTTCTTCCGTGGAAGCTGTTCTTCAAAGTGATTATGGTCGAATACTCTGCGCCCTTCTTTTCAGCGGCATATTTGCGCGCGGCTTTGATCGCGCATTCATTGGCCTCGGCACCCGAGTTAGAGAAGAATACCTTCTTCCTTCCGGTCTTTATGCAGAGCAGCTCCGCGAGCTTCGCGCAGGGTTCGGTGTAGTACAGGTTCGACATATGCTGTACCTTGTCGAGCTGGGCGATAACGGCGCTCTTCCACACATCGTCGCCTATTCCGAAAGAGGTCACGCCTATGCCCGAGCCCATGTCAATGTACTCTTTTCCGCAGGTATCCTTAACGATCGAGCCCTTGCCGCTCACTATCTCCACGGGAAACCTGTTGTAGGTGCCCGCAATGTACTGTTTATCCTTCTCGATTATCGACATACCGCATCTTCCTTTCTGAGGTGACCGCGTATCAAATGCTTATCTTTCGTTCTCCGACGATACCATCGTGCCGGCACCTTCGTCGGTGAGCAGCTCCATCAGTATCGAATGGGGCACTCTTCCGTCCATGATTACCACATTCTTCACTCCGTATCTGAGCGCATCGATGCAACACTCCACCTTCGGTATCATGCCGCCGCTTATCGTCCCGTCCGCGTAGAGCTTTTCGGCTTCTTCGGGTGTGATCTTCGGGATCAATGTGGCGGGATCGTTCTTATCCTTCAGTATTCCGGCAATATCCGTCATCATGATCAGCCTCTCGGCCTCGAGAGCGCCCGCGATATGCGCAGCCGCGGTGTCGCCGTTGATGTTGTAGGTATTGCCTTCATCATCGCATCCGACCGTGGAAATAACGGGAATATAGCCCTTTTCCAGCAGATCGGTCACAGGCTTGATATTTACGCTGGTGATCTCACCGACGTAGCCGAGAGCCTCATTTTTGACCTTAGCCTCGATCAGCCTGCCGTCCATGCCCGAAAGGCCTACAGCCTGTCCGCCCTTCATTTCCAGAAGGTTAACCAGCGTTTTATTGACCTTTCCTGCCAGTACCATCTGTACAATATCCACGGTCTCCTTGTCGGTCACGCGAAGGCCGTTCACAAACTCGGGCTTTTTGCCCAGTTTGTCCATGAGCTCGTTGATCTCTGGTCCGCCGCCGTGCACGAGCACGATCTTCACTCCGATCAGCCAGAGCAGCACGATATCCTCCATGACCTGCTGCTTGAGGCTCTCGTTGACCATCGCATTTCCGCCGTATTTTACTACAACAACCTTGCCGTTGTATCTCTTAATGTAAGGAAGCGCCTGTGTAAGGACTTCCGCTCTCTTGGCATTTGTCAGATCTGTTTCCATATTGTCTCCGTTCTCAGGTACGGTAATCTCCGTTGATCTTAACGTAATCGTAGGTCAGGTCGCAGCCCCAGGCTGTCGCGGAAGCGTCTCCGCTGTTAAGCGCAACCTCGATCTCGATCTCCTTCTCAAGCAATATCGTCTTCGCGAGTTCCTCCGAGAAATCGATCCCGGCTCCGTTCTTGCATACCGGGATCGTTCCGGCCTTGCTCGTAAACGAAACATCTATCTTCGTTACATCCACGTCCGCCTTGCTGTAGCCGATCGCGCAGAGCACGCGGCCCCAGTTGGCGTCGGCACCGAACATTGCCGCCTTGAGCAGGCTCGAGCACACCACCGACTTCGCTACGGTTCTCGCTGTCGCAAGATCCGCGGCACCCGTGCACTTGCACTCGAGAAGCTTTGTAGCGCCTTCCCCGTCGCCCGCGATCATCCTGCAGAGGCCTACGTTTACGGTATTTAATGCCTTCATGAACTCTGCAAACTCTGCGCCGTCGGAGGTGATCTCCGTGTTGCCTGCCATGCCGTTGGCGAGCACGGTAACCATATCGTTGGTGGAAGTATCGCCGTCAATGCTAAGCATATTGAAGGTACCCGCGATATCGCCCTTAAGCGCCTTATTAAGCATTTCCGAAGATATCGCCGCGTCGGTCGTGATAAATACGAGCATCGTGGCCATGTCGGGATGGATCATTCCGCTGCCTTTCGCGATGCCGCCGAGATGACAGGTCTTACCGCCGAGCTCGAACTCCACCGCGATCTCCTTCATCATGGTGTCGGTCGTCATGATGCCCTCCGCGGCCGCCGCGTCGTTATTCGCGTCAAGAGACGCAACGAGCGCGGGGATCCCGTTCTTTATCGGCTCAATGTCAAGAGGCTGCCCGATAACGCCCGTGGAAGCCACAACAACATCCTTGGGGCTGATCTTTAACGCGGCTCCGATCAGCTCGCACATCTGCTCCGCGATCTCAATACCGTTCGCGTTGCAGGTATTCGCGTTGCCGCTGTTGCAGATCACTGCCTGCGCGATGCCGTCCGCGATATTCTGCTTCGTAACGGTCAGGGGCGCGCCCTTTACCAGATTTGTCGTATAAACCGCAGCGGCCTTTGCGGGCACCTCGCTCCAGATCAGGGAAAGGTCCTTCTTGGTCCTGTTCTTGCGTATCCCGCAGTGCACTCCGCCTGCCGAAAAGCCTTTTGCGGCACAAATTCCTCCGTTGATCAGTTTCATAATACTCTCTCCATTCTCTATATATGTTATGTTCATTCGCAATCCGCTTCGCGCTCAGCCGATATTCAGTCCGGTGGTTTCCTCAGCGCCCGTTACAATATTAAGGTTTTGTATCGCGGCTCCCGAGGCGCCCTTGCCGAGATTGTCAAATCTCGAAACCAGCAGGATGCGCTCATCATTGCCCGTTACGCTTACTTCCATGTCGTCCCTGCCCGAATAAGCCGCAGCCGACATGAATCCTTCCTCTCCGGCCTCCTTTACGAATCTCACAAGGCCGCTTCCATTATTGTAATACGAGGAATAGATATCTTCAATGTCCTTTATTGTACCGTTTACCGCGTTCGCGAACAGCGGGACCGTAACCTCCATTCCCGAATAGAAATCCGCAACGATCGGACAGAACGCGGGAGCGTTCGCGAGTCCGCAGACCTTCACCATCTCGGGCAGATGCTTATGCTGCTGTGTAAGGCCGTACATCCTCGGAGCGTCCAGAAGCGGGTTCCTCTCCTCCGCCTCGTACTCCGCGATCATCTTTTTGCCGCCGCCCGAATAGCCTGTAAGCGAAAATGCCGAGAGCATCTCATTCTTCGAAACAATGCCTTCTCTGATGAGCGGCGCGATAAGAGCCACAAAACCGCTCGCATGACAGCCCGGATTCGCGATCCGTTTCGAATCCTTTATCTCTTCATAGCCCGTAAGCTCCGCGAAGCCGTAAGCCCAGCCCTCTGCCGTTCTGTGAGCAGTGGAGGTATCGATCACGCAGGTATCCGGGTTGGTGATCATGCCGACCGCCTCGACCGCCGCAGCGTCGGGCAGGCACAGGAACGCGATGTCCGCGCCGTTCAACGCCTCCGCTCTCGCCGCGCTGTCCTTTCTCAGCTCTTCGCTGAGCTTTATAAGCTCGATATCCCTGCGGCCTTCAAGCCTCTCGTATATCCTGAGTCCGGTCGTACCGGCGCTTCCGTCGATAAATACTTTTTTCATGCCATGTCCTCTGTATATGAATATAAAAATTCGCGAGTCAAACTCGCGAATTGCTTCGCAATTTGCTCGTTATAAAATGGCTGCTTCGCAGCCTCACGGTCCAGGCTTTCCCTGCACCGTGCAAGTTTGCTCCCGCCACCTATGATGGCAGGGGCAAACTTGTCATTTTATATAATATGCATTATTATACACTATTATCTGCATATTTCAAGTATATTTTCGCATAAATATTAATTTTTCAATCTGCCCGTTTTTGTACACCTTTGTATATTTTTAAAGGGCCGCCTCAAAGAGACAGCCCTCATATGCAAATGAATAATTATTTACCGTAGTCTTCCGCAAGCGCCTTGAACGCGGGCAGCGATCTTTCGATCATCGCGTAATCCACGCAGTAGGCAATGCGTACGTAGCCTGCGCAGCCGAAAGTCGAGCCGGGCACGATGAGCAGCCTGTGCTCCTTTGCCTTCGCGACAAACGCTTTATCATCGGGCTCGAGAGCCTTTACGAACAGATAGAACGCGCCCTCCGGCTTGATGCACTCGTAGCCGTACTCGCTGAGCTTCGAATACAGAAGCTCTCTGTTTCGGTTGTAGATTCCGATATCTACGGATGCTTCAAGGCACTTCGAAACCACGAGCTGAGCAACCGAAGGAGCATTTACAAAGCCCAGTATCCTCGTCGCAACGCCTGCTGCCGCGAAGATATCCTCATAATCATCGATCTCGGAAGGGATCACGAGATATCCGATACGGTCACCGGGGAGCGAAAGCGACTTGCTGAAGCTGTAGCCTACGATCGTATTGCGGTAGATCGTAGGGATGTAGGGAACCTCCACGCCGTCAAACGCGAGCTCTCTGTAAGGCTCGTCCGAGAGAATATAGATGGGAGCTCCGAATTCCTTCTGCTTCTTCTCAAGGATCGCCGCGATCTTCTCAAGTGTAGCTTTCGAATAAACAACGCCCGTAGGGTTGTTCGGGGAATTGATGATAACGATCCTCGTCAGAGCCGTGATCCTTGCCTCGAACTCGTCGAGTTTGGGCTGGAAGGAAGATGTATCGGGAGAGATCTCGATCAGCTTTCCGTCGAAATTGCTCACATAATTCCTGTATTCACCGAAGAAGGGCGCAAAGGTGATGACCTCATCTCCCGCGTTCAGCAGAGTCTTCATGATGACGTTCATACCGCCCGCGGCGCCGACCGTCATGATGATATTGCCCTCGGTAAACGCGGTGCCGAAACGGGAATTGATGCTCTTCGCGATCGCGGAGCGCACCTCCTCGTAGCCGGCGTTCGACATATAGCCGTGTGTATAGTTCGCGCCGTATGAATCCGGGATGCTCTTTAAAGCCTCAGAAACCTCTTTCGGAGGCTCAACGCTCGGATTGCCGAGGCTGAAATCATAAACGTTCTCTTTGCCGTAAACTGCGGCCATTTTCTTGCCTTCCTCGAACATCGCGCGGATCGCGGAGCTGTTCTTTACAAGGCTTTCCATCTTTTTGGAGATCATATCCGAAAACCCGGTCCTTCCCTGAAAATGTGCTTATTTCGCGGCATTGATGAACATATCGTGGATAGCGTTCATAGCCTGCTCGGTGTACTGCTCGTCAATGAGTACGGAGATCTTGATCTCGGAAGTGGAGATCATCTTGATGTTGATGCCTGCATCGTAGAGAGCCTCGAACATCTTCGCCGCAACGCCGGCGTTCGAAACCATGCCCGCGCCTACTACGGAAACCTTCGCGACATTGCGGTCTACATCGATCCTGTCGCAGATAAGGCTTGTCTGTCTGTGCTGCTCCATAACCTCGATCGCTTCATCGGCGTTATCAGCGGAAACTGTAAAGCTGATATCCTTTGTTCCGTCGCGTCCGATGGACTGCAGGATAACGTCAACATTGATATTGTGATGAGCGAGGTGATTGAAGAGTTTGAAAGCGACACCGGGCTGGTCCTGAAGACCGCAAACTGCGATAAGCGCGGTATTTTTGTCGCAGGCAACACCGCTGACAAGCATTTTTTCCATTTTAGCATTCTCCTTTACTATTGTTCCTTCATTCGTATTCAGACTTGAACGTACAACGAGCTGTACGCCGTATTTTTTCGCCATTTCAACGGAGCGGTTGTGAAGAACTCCCGCGCCTAAGGACGCAAGCTCGAGCATCTCGTCGTAAGTGATCTCGCCGAGCTTCTGCGCGTCATGCACGATCCTCGGATCCGCGGTGTATACGCCGTCAACGTCCGTGTAGATCTCGCACTTGTCTGCCTTGAGTACCGCCGCGAGCGCGACTGCCGTGGTATCCGAACCGCCGCGGCCGAGCGTCGTAACATTGTCAAACTTGTCAACGCCCTGGAATCCCGTGATCAGAACGATCTTCCTCGAATCCAGCTCTGCCTTGATCCTCTCCACATCAATGCTTCTGAGTCTCGCGTTCGTATAATCCGAGGTCGTATGCATCGCGACCTGGAACGCGTTCAGAGATACAGCGGGAACGCCGAGCTGTGCCATCGCCATGGCCATCCGCGAAACGGATATCTGCTCGCCGACGCTCACCAGCATGTCGAGCTCTCTCTTGGGAGGGTTCGGGTTGATGTCCTTCGCCTTCGCGATCAGCTCGTCAGTTGATTTGCCCATCGCGGAAAGGACTACGACAACGTCGTTGCCCTGCTGATAATCCTCGATACAGCGTTTGGCAACGTTAAAGATGCGTTCCTTGTTTCCGACGGAAGTTCCGCCAAACTTTTTAACTACTAACATGTCTCTTTCTCCTTACTTATACTTAAAATCGCAGCGTATGCGGTTGATAACGTGCAGATCCTTTGAAAGTTCTTCAAAATCGGCCTCACGGATGTAGTCCGTTACAAAGCCGTACTCGGCGGGAATGCCCGCGTCGACAACTTCACCGATGCCGAACGCCTTATTGGCCTTATCTGCCTCCTCGGCGGGAACACGGATGAAGAATCTGAAGCGCATCGCGTCCTTCGGTTCGGGCTTGAGCTTCTTCTCGTCCCAGATAGTGTCAACGGTCACTCCGTTGTGCTTGGCGGCCTGGATCATATCGGCCACAACAGCGCTCGCGGTCGGGAGCTTGCCGGCTCCGCTTCCGTAGAACATCAGGTCTCCTACAGCGTTGCCCTTTACCATGATCGCGTTGAACACGCCGTTGATAAAGTAGAGCTGCGAGTTGCTCCTGATCATGACCGGAGCTACCATCGCGTAGGTTTTGCCCGCCTCGCGCTTGGTAAGGCTGAGCAGTTTTATATTGGCCTTAAGCTTCTTCGCGTAAGCGATATCGGCCGCGGTGATCTTCGTAATACCCTCTGTGTAAATGTCCTCACAGTCGATCTGTGTCCTGTTTGCCAGAGAAGCAAGGATAGAGGTCTTTCTGGCCGCGTCAAGTCCCTCGATATCGGCCGCGGGATTGCGCTCCGCGTAGCCGTTTGCCTGAGCCTCGGCGAGTGCCTCTTCGAAATCCATCCCGACATCGCGCATTCGAGTCAGGATATAGTTCGTGGTGCCGTTAACAATACCTCTGATCTCAAGGATCTCGTCCGCGGTCAGCGCGTTGTTCAGCGGTCTGATGATCGGGATTCCGCCTCCTACGCTCGCCTCAAAGAAATAACTGCATTTGTGCTCGCGCGCAATGCGAAGCAGCTCAGCTCCGTGCTTTGACACGAGTTCCTTGTTCGAGGTGCAGACCGATTTGCCCGCTTCGAGCGCCGCCTTGGAGAATTCATAAGCGGGATGCTCACCGCCCATAACCTCGGCGATCACTCTGACCTCAGGGTCGCTTATTATATCATTAAAATCATGCGTAAGTACTTTCTCAACATCCTGTCCGGGGAAATCCCTCAGATCCAGGACATACTTTATCTCGAGGTGCTCTCCGACACCCTGCGCAATGTAGTCGGCGTTCATCTTCAGGACTTCATAAACGCCCGAGCCTACCGTTCCGTATCCTAAAATCGCAACCTTCATACTGTTCTCCAATCCTACTCTCTTCCGAGTATCTTAAGTGAGCTGACTCCGCGCTTCCGTCCGATCGCGCTCAGTATATCGTTAACATCTTTGGTGTCCGGCAGGATCTCCATGCCGATGGTGATCGCCGCAATGCCTCCGATCGGGATCGACTGATGTATCGTAAGGATGTTCGCACGGCACTTCGCGATGCAGTCAAGCACCTCCGAAAGCAGTCCGGGCTCATCGTCGAGCTGCATCATGATATTGATGGTCTTGCCGCGGTTGCTCTCATGGAACGGGAAAATATCATCCTTGTACTTATAGAACGAGCTCCTGCTGATGTCGACCACCGCCGTGGCCTCCTGCACGGTCATGACCTTCTCCGAATCGAGCAGTCTCTTCGCCTCGATAACCTTCAGCAATACCTCGGGCACCGCTTTTTCGCGCACCAGGTAATAGCGTTCACTGCTGTCCATCCGTAACGTCTCCTCCTGTTTTATTACTTCCGGACGTTCAAAGGGCCTGTCTTTATCAGTCCTGACATCGACGTCCTCAATGTATGTCTGTGGAACACATTTGTCCGCAAGTCAAAGAGTATGTTAACACATGCTCCTGATAAAGGCAAGCCCAAGTTTTATTTTTTTATTATCGCATCAGTTTTTTTACTTCTTCAACGGCAGCGTCGATCTGATTGTCATGGTCGCGCAGCTCTATATTGATCTTCTCGAGACCTTCCTCAAGCTCTACGACCACATCGGGCGTAATGCCGGTGCCGTGGATGCAGACGCCGTTCGGAGTAAAATATCTCGACGAAGTAAGCTTAACACCCGATCCGTCATACATGATCGGGATGACTGACTGAACAATACCCTTTCCGAAACTCTGGGTGCCTACAATGACTGCCTTGCCGTAATCCTGCAGCGCGCCCGAGAAGATCTCCGAAGCGCTGGCCGAGTTGCCGTTAACGATCACTGCTATCGGAATGTCTACGGTATCAGTGGTCTCGGCGTACTCATAAGCCTTGCGTCCGTATTTATCCTCGGTGTAAACAAGGAGCGAACCCTTGGGCAGAATGCGGTCGAGCATGTCGCAGACGATATTATAGAGGCCGCCGGGGTTATTCCTGATGTCTACCACCAGACCCTTCATGCCCTTCTTCTGCAGATCCGCGATCGCCGCGCTGAACTGGTCCGCGGTGGTCTCCTCAAACTCGGAAACGAGGCTATAGCCGATCTTGTCATCAAGCATCTTATGGGAAACAAACTCAACCTCGATCCTTGCTCTCTTGACCGTAAATGTTATCTCCTGTCCGTCTCTCAATACCGTGATATTGACCGTAGTGCCCTCAAGGCCCTTTATCTTTGTGACAACGTCGCTTAAGTCCTCGCCGATCACGCTCTCGCCGTCGACCGCAACGATCTGGTCGCCCGAGCAGAGACCCGCGTTATTTGCGGGAGAATTGGTAAAATGCGTTACGATGGTCATGGCCTTTGTGGTCATGTCCTGGCTGATCGTGGCGCCGATACCGCTGTACACGCCGCTGGAACTTTCGA
>JAFZKM010000339.1 GCA_017553665.1 Lachnospiraceae bacterium | reverse complement strand
TCCTGAACCAATATCTCGTAAAGCCTCTGATCAGCTTATTTCCCTTTTTCGTAGTGACCAGGTTATAGCTCGAATAGCCCGAAGGAACATTGTACGAAAGCCATATACCCTTGTAGCTTAAAACAAAATCATTTATATGGTCGTGGCCGCAGACAAACAGGTCGGTCGAACCCGTCTTGAGTATCGCGTCAAAGAAGCCGCTGTTATGTCCCGAATTGCATATTGTCTCGCGCCGCTGACCCATGATCATGTAGTCACCGTTTGCGGTCTTAACGTTGTATTCCGGAACGTTCATCGTGGGTTCGGTCTCGCCCGTGATCTCATTGTACGCGATCGCGTACTCGGGCAGCGCGATGTGGTCGAAAATCGTTGACTTGATCTGTTTGCCCTCGGCAGAATTGATCGCGGCGACGGTCTCGCTGTACCATTTTATCTGGCTTTCCTTCACGTAGTCGTAGTCATTGTGATCCTTGTCATCGAATTCGGCGTCATACTTTATCATGTCCTCCTCGGTCATGTAAGCTCCGCCGTCGATAAAGTACAGCGACCTGGTCACGCCATTTGAGTTCGCGAGATTGATCACATGGTTTCCATTGCCCCAGACCTTCTCTCCATCCGCGGTGTGCTTCGTGTCAGCTTCGATCAGGCAGTGGTTGTAGGACGCAAATATCTTTACCATGCGCGGGCGTGTGTCACTCCAGAAATTGTCTCCCTCATGGTTTCCGAGCACCAGATCCCAGTAAACGCCCAGCTTCTCCATCACTCTCGCCAGCTGTCTGACCCTGCGCCAGTTAAGTCCGCCGGTGATATTGTCGCCGACAAAGACCACCAGATCGGGCTTCTCGTTCACGACATTCCTGATGATGTACTCCATCGTCACGTCGCCCTTTGCCTTCTTCATGTCAAGGTGCGTATCGGTAAAACCGATGACTTTAAAATCTTCGTCAAGGATATTGCCGGCAGCGTCCTTCTTCACGAGCGTCTTTATGCCGTTCCGCTCCTCGACAAAAACATTGTAATCGGGATTCTTCACGAGCAGTGATCTGTCAATGTCCTGCACCGGAGGCATTATCCACTGCACATACACAGCCGCAATGATCATCGCGCATACCAAAAACGCCGAAACTCCGATCAGGATCTTTTTCTTTTTCGTCATAACCAGCTCTCTTTCCCCCGCAAAACGGGCTTCACACACGGTTTCCGATAATATCCCACGGTCTCCTGAAATCAGGCGAGAATTCCCTGCCTCCGACCGTAAAAGCTCCGTCATATTCCAGCCTGCAGTCGTTCAGGCTGTACGAAACGGCTTTTTTCTCTTCTGAGAATTCCAGACTTCTCCCGGCCATCTCTGTCTTAAAGTCCTCAAAGCTCAGTGTATCGTCGACCTCAAACACATAGTAATGAGGCCCCTTCTCCCTATTGACAAGATCGTATTCACCGCCGAAATACCCTTCCGGAACCTTCCCGTCCTGGTACATCGCAACATCTTTCTCGAGGCTTTCGACCGGTGAAACAAAAGCAGCTCCCGGATTCGTCCTCACGCATACATTGACATTACCGGTCCTTCCGATCAGAACTCCCTCGCCAAGTCCCGTAAGATCCGTCTCATCAAACAGCATTACCGGGAAAAACAGATGCGTATATTTGAACTTCCTGTTCGCGCGGCTCATATCGAAAATGCATACCGCGAAATTCCTGTAAGCCGCCGCCCTCGGCGCGATCCCGCTGCCGATCCAGTATCCCGGCGATCCTTTCTTTCCGCATTCCGAAAAAGGATTCGTAACGCACAGACTGATCTTATACGAAAGATTCACCGCCAGGCTGTTCTGCTGGAACAGCACCTGTCCCGCGCGGTAATCAAAAGCGGCCGAAACCGAGTAATCCCGGCGCAGATAGGTATAGACCCTGCCCTTTTCCATCGCCGAGCCGTCAAAGCCCACGGGAACAAATCTCTTCATGGCCTTAAGCAGCCCGGTCCGGTAAAAGAACGGCTTCGCGAAAGGCTTCAGTTGTTTAAGCATTCCGTTGTCGATAAGCCCGGTCTCATGCAGATACCGCATGCTGTGACAGATCACCCTGTAGTCCGAGATCGCTCCCGCTTTGAACGCGAACCTCACATTTGCCGGAGTATATCTCGCGAGCCCCTCGCGCGCATATTCGTCAATGTCCACGCCCTGCATGAACGCGATCTCGCGGTTGTCTTTATCCGGCAGCGCGAGCCACTCCTTCGGGATCGTAAACATGGGTGAACCGTCCTTGTTCTTCGCTTTCAGAAGAAGGACCATACAGCCCTCCTTCTCCTTAAACCTCGTCACGTTCTCACCGCGCATCGCCATCGTCTGCGGCTCTATATAACTGCCGATGTCCGAGGAGACTTTATTGTCTGCGTACGCGCGTCCGCACGCCGGGTTGTATACGTATCCACCGCTGAAAAAGGTCTGCGAAAGAATGTCGTAGCACATCATCAGCAATGCCTTGCGCGCCGGTTCCCTGATAGTATCTGCCTCGGCGAACTGCACAAGATTGGTGAGGCCCGCCATCGTCTCGGAATAATAATTGTTGCTGCCCCACTCGGCGAACCCGTATTTGAGCATTTCCGAAAGTCCGGCTATCAGATCCTTCGCCGCGTGCAGGCTGTGATATGTGAAGCCCTTTCCGTCCCCAAATATCGCGTCGGGGAACAGCTGGGCGAGCAGATATTCGGTGCCCGCCGCGTAAAGCCTGTGATTCTCGGTCCAGGTGCACATGCTGTGCCCGCCGCAGTCCTCGTACGGAAAATCGAGCAATGCCTGCGCGATATCATCGTACAGATCTCGCGGGATCTGATCCCCGAACGAATACAGTATCCTGATCAGATAAGCCGCTCTGAAATCGGCGCAGTCCTCCCTTGACAATACATAGTCAAGAAGCCTTGCCCCCAGCTCCCTGATGCTCGCCTCATCGGTCCCGCCCTGCGCGAGGAACTCGAGCAGATTCGAGGCCTTCTGACCGTTCGCGCTCTCGTAGCGGTAAGATGCGCTCCTGTCCTTCATTTACGCTCCTCCCTTACCATCCGCACGATACGTGTCCGTGAATGTGATTGTATCCGGTACCCATGAAATGCTGCATTCTGTAGTGGTAAGGATTCGAGAAACGCTCCTTTGTGTACTCGTTCTCCACAGCGTCCTCATCGCCCCAGATCCTGACCGCGCCCTCTTCGGGGTAATAAGTCATGATCGTTTCGCCGGGATGATCGATAACCTTGCCGCTCCTGACGTTGCGGCCGCCGATAAAGCCCAGGTTATTGCCCTTCGCGTCAAATACGAATCCCGCGTTCTCGCCCTCGGCAAAGAATTCGTGCTGTCCGTCACCGTTCAGATCGATGGGCAGATATTCGTCACCCTTGAACGGAAGCGGATTTTCGATCGGCTCACCCGTAACCGCGTCAAAATAGAAATCCTCGGGTTCCGTGTCCACGATCGCGTTGTTGATTACGCGCCTCGTGATCCTCATCGCCATCGCTACTTTACGGCAATCGGGCCCGATGTTGGCAAGCCAGCCGCTGTGCATATGCCCGATATCCGGAACGCCGGTCCACGCGCGCTCGCCCTTCTCGTTATAGGTTACGACTCTCGGAACGCCCTCATGCTCATCGTCCTCACGGCAGGTGAAAATGAATTTCCTGCCCGAAGCCTTGTCGACAAAAGGCATGACTATATCCGAATGGCCGATGTACTTGCCCTTGTCGCCGCAGAACAGCTCATGTCCGTCATCGAGGCTGATCAGACGCTCTCCCCAGAACATCTCATCCACGCCGTCCTCGTCAAAATCGAGGATCGGGCAAAGATGGCTGGCTCTCGCTCCGCCGTCACCGTACGGGATCTTGATATCCCAGCGCTTCTCCATGTCGGGGTTGTATCCCTGCAGATACATGTCGCGGTAGGTTCCCTGCGCCGTAACGAGCACGGGAGTTCCGTGCGCGTATCCGCCCGTAATGTAGAAACGGTAAGAATGCGACATCGTATCGTCGATCGTATTCTGCGGCCATTTCCACTGTCCCGTGGTCTGTCCGCTGACCGGATCGATCCTCTCGAGCACTCTCGCGTTAAGGCTGAACGGCAGGTCTGGATTCAGATTGTTCAGGAACCAGATCTCGTCCACTCCGTCCCCGTCCAGGTCAAAAGAAATGAACGGACAATACCATACTCCGGGAATAACGCCGCTTCCGAGATCGCGGGTCCACATCGGGACACCGTCCTCGGTGTAGAGTGACATTTTCAGCGTATCCTTCGGATAATTAAACTCTTCATGCCAGGGATCGATATTTCCCTGCGAAGAATAAACGAAAAGAACCGCCGAAGGCATTCCTTTGCCCAGCGATACGGGCACCGACCTTAATTGCGCGAGCGTCGTTTTCAGGTTGTACTCTTTCAAAACTTTTCTATTCATATTCTCCCTTGCTCGTAACGAGCTCCCTTTCC
>JAFZKM010000338.1 GCA_017553665.1 Lachnospiraceae bacterium | reverse complement strand
TGCATGCTGCCTGAACCTGTGGAGTGCTCATCGTACTACGGCGATACGATCGACGAGATCTTCGGAGGTCCTATTCCGATCACGGGCTCCGCCGGAGACCAGCAGGCTGCGCTATTCGGCGAGGCATGCTTCAACGAGGGAGACGTAAAGAGCACATACGGAACGGGTAACTTCCTGCTTCTCAACACGGGCGACAAACCGGTAATGTCCAAGAACGGGCTTCTGACGACCATCGCATGGGGCCTTGACTGCAAGGTGACATACGCGCTCGAGGGTTCGGTATTCGTATGCGGAGCCGCGGTGCAGTGGATGAGAGACCAGCTGAGGTTCTTCAGAGAGGCCCCTGAATCCGAGGAGATCGCCAAGTCGGTACCTGATGCGGGCGGAGTATATGTCGTACCTGCCTTTGTAGGACTCGGAGCTCCTTACTGGGACCCTGAGGCAAGAGGCGCGATGTTCGGCATCACAAGAGGCACGACGCGCGAGCACATCGTAAGGGCAACGCTTCAGTCGCTGGTCTATCAGAATGAAGACCTGCTTACGGCCATGATGGCGGATACAGGCAAGGAGATTACATCTCTCAAGGTGGACGGCGGAGCGGCAATGAACAACCTGCTTATGCAGTTCCAGGCGGATATCTCGGACATCAGCATCGTAAGGTATGCTTCGATCGAATCGACATCGCTGGGCGCGGCGTACTTCGCGGGCCTTGCGGTAGGTTATTACGACAGCCTTGCAGATATCATAGCCAGCAAGGAGATAGCCAAGACTTTCACTCCGACGCTCGGAGAAAAGGAGAGAAGGGAAAGACTGGAAGGCTGGCACAGAGCTGTCAGAGCCACCAGAGCTTTCAATAAATAAAAAACTTTGAATTAGTTGTAGACAACAGGACAGTATTCGGTTATAATACCACTTGCGCACCCGAAAGTGCGCAATATGGCGCATTGGTCAAGAGGTCAAGACGTCGCCCTCTCACGGCGGAATCCAGGGTTCGATTCCCTGATGCGCTACCACGAAAAAACGGCTCAGGCCGTTTTTTTTATGTTTTGAATAGACTATAATATATACGGATATATGTGGCCCTGCGGGCCGGCAAAACACGGCTGATTCCCGAAGGAGGAGTTCGATATGATAAATCTTATACTTGTTGAAGCATGCGTCAAAGCATTCAAAAGCATCCTTGAAAGAGAAGGCGTGCCGTATTTCATAAGAGACGATGAAGAGTCGCAGTACTTTTTCGATCTTTGGGAAAAGACTGATGAAGATAAAGAACTCGCATACAGACAGGCCGCGCCGGCTATCGAGCGCATAGCGTCATTTGAGCCGTTCATTTTCAAAAAGGACGGCGAACCGCTCTGCATACGCCTGAATTATCTCGACAGAAAGCTTGAGAGAGACTCTTTCGGAGAGATCATGCTTGAGCGTCCGGACCTTGACTGGAGGTTCTCGATATCCGTAAAGAGTGATGCCAGGATACTCTCGGCTCTGCCTGTCGCGGACCGCGAGCTCGATATGGACAAAGATGTGATCAGAAACTCGTTCAACGCGATCGATGACTTCGGCGACCGAATCTTCGGCATACCGTGCTCAAACGAGTACTTTGATGATATGAACGAGATACTGCTCAATATAGCGCCTCGTGACAATGATAACTGGTCGGAGCTGGTAAAGGATAAAAGATTCGTATACGGATCGCTCATCACTCCGATGCTCAGAGCCATTGGCCGCGAGTTCCCTCGCATATGTAAAGCTCATCCGGAAGCTCCTAAAAAGCTGTTCGATTACTTCTACGGCAAGATCGACTACTATTTCATCAATCCGATCGATGAGCTCAAGGTGACCCGCATAGGCTGTGTGAATGCCCGCGGCGGTCTCGGACGTATTCCGGATAATCCGAATCTGATGATCCCTAAGACCGGATTCCCTACGGAACTCCTTGAGGTCAGGTTCGCTACAGGCAAATACGGTGAAGTATCGAAAGACACGCTGCAGCTGAGCTTTGACGGCGGCTGGGCATTATGCATCACCATGAGCCCTGTATACGATACTTACGGCGAGCTCGGATTCGATGTACAGGCATACATTCCTGCAACGCCATTTGGCAGCTACCGCGACCAGGTTGACTGGGAATAAGAGATGCTGAAGACCCCAAAGACAAAAGCAGGCAGATTCATAAGAGAAACGCTGATAGTTCTTACTTCAGCGTTTTTCGGTTCGTCCGTGCAGATATTCGTCATGATACCTAACGGAATGACTTCGGGCGGCATGCCGGGCATCGCCAGACTGATCACGCATTTCCTTCCGGTCAGTTATTCGCTGGTGTACTACACGCTGTCAATGGTAGTGCTCATCGTAGCATGGATCACGATGGGAAAGGACGAGGTGAAGCGCATAGTGGCGCTGGGCTTCGCTTACCCTATAATGCTGTTCATCTTTGAGCATATCGACTATGAATTCCTCAGTAAACCGGATCCGCTGCTGGCGGCGCTGCTCATAGGAGCTTTCTACGGCATCGGGACGGGCATAGTATACATAGGCGGCTATTCATCCGGCGGCAGCGATACCTTGGCAAGGGTGCTCAAGAATACATTGTTCAATTATCTGCGCACCGGCGACATACAGATGGCCATTGATGTAGTGATCATTGTCATTTCAGCCTTCGTGTTCGATACCAATATCGCCATGTATGCTATAATCACAGCTGTCGTGGCAGCTAAGGTGATTTCACTGATCACGGTAGGCTACACCGGCAAGTTCGTGCAGTTCGACATAATCACTAGCTCAAAGGAAAAAGCGGATCAGATAACGGAATTCGTGCTGAATGATGTGAACAGAGCGGTAACGTCGCACGTATCGCGCGGCGAGTACACTCATGAGGAGCGCAGGACGCTGACGGTGATATGCACTCCCGCTGAGAGCATAAAAATAAAGAAGTATGTTGCCGAGAACGATCCTGAGTCGTTCGCCACGGTCATGTCACTGACAAATGTCTGGGGCAAGAGATTCCAGGATAT
>JAFZKM010000337.1 GCA_017553665.1 Lachnospiraceae bacterium | reverse complement strand
GGCCAGCCTTGCGGCGAATTCCACATCGTGCGTGACAATGACCACCGTTACTCCGTTATCCGCCAGCTCACGCAGCTTCTTTCCCATCTGTTCGGCCGCGTATACATCGATACCCTTCGTGGGCTCATCAAGTATCAGCAGGCGCGGATCGGTTTCCAACACTATCTTCAATGCAGCCAACTGCTGTTCTCCGCCCGAGAGGTCGTAAGGATGACGTCCGTCAATGCTGTCCTCGGTAAATACGGTCTGCACATCCTGCGGGAGCATTGCGACGCAGCTACGGTAGAGTTCCTGCCCGCGGTAATCTTTAAGCTTCTTTCCGAATACCTTTATCTGCCCCGAATACGGTCTTACGAGTCCCGCCGCGGCGCTTACCGCCGTAGATTTTCCGGCGCCGTTGCCGCCTAAGATGCAGAATATCTCGCCTTTGCGGACTTTCAAGTCCATTCCGCGCAAAACGTCCGCGCCGTCTCTCGAATACCGAAGGAAAACATTGCTGAACTCCAACGCGGTTTCGCCCTCATCCGTCCCCGCTCTTTCATCGGGAAACGACTTAATTCTATTTGTGAAATAATCCTCGATATATCTCCTACCCTCGCATACGTCGAGCGGTAATCTTGTTACCCTCCCCGGAATCGGCCCCTTTTCGGTACCTTCGAACTCTGATGCTCCGTTATTTCTTTCTTCATCTGCTGCCGAATTATCGGAACGCTTTCCTGCCTTCACCTCAAAGTTCGATATATCCCTTTGTGTCGCAGCGAATACTCTCACCGCGGCCGGCATGGATTTCAGCAGCCGCTCGTCTCCGATCAGTCCTCTCACGCATTTGCGGGTCGTTCCGAAAGCCCTGACTTTTCCCTCCTCCAGCACGAGGAGCTTGTCCGATACGGGGATGATGTCCTCGAGCCTGTGCTCAACGATAACTACCGTCAGCGCCAGCTCCCTGTTCAGCTTCACGACAGTCGCGATAAAGTTCGATGCCGCGATCGGGTCGAGCTGCGCGGTAGGCTCATCAAGGACCAGTATCTCGGGCTGCATGACCATTACCGCCGCCAGGTTCAGCAATTGCTTTTGTCCGCCCGACAGTTCATCGGTGCTCATCTCAAACCACGATTCTATCCCGAAATAACCTGCGATCTCCGAGACTCTTCTCCTGATCTCCTTCTGAGGCACGGCAAGGTTCTCAATTCCGAAAGCCAGCTCATGCCAGACCTTGTCCGTAACGATCTGCTGCTCCGGCCTCTGCATTACGAATCCTACGGTCGCAGCGGATTCACGTTCGCTCATCTCATCGGGGCTTTTTCCGCAGATCATCACTCTTCCGGACTTTTCGCCCGAGGGCGTAAGCTCTTTTTTGAGCATTTTCAAAAGGGTCGATTTCCCGCCGCCGGTCGCGCCGCAGACGCAGAGCAGCTCTCCTCTGTCCAGCGCGAAGCTCACGCCGTCCAGAGCCTGTTTTTCCGGGCTTATGCGATAGGCGAATTTAAGATCCTCGACTCTAAGTATCTCCATTTGATCTTCTCCTCAAGCTCATTTATCACGGGCAGCAGACACATCAGCCCGTACAGTACGTAGCATACGATCGCCGCCGGTGTGTGCGCGATCCCGCTCATTTTCGGATAATATGAGAATTTCACCGCGTCCGTCGCGATCAGGAACGCTATCGTTCCCGCGATCACTGCCAGAACAGCCAGCAGCACCGCGTCCGTCTTCCTGAAGCGATAGACCGAGAACGATGTCCTGCGCCCCGTTCCGTAACCGCGCGCGCTCATGCTGTCTGCCGTTACGATCCCGTTCTCCAGCCCCCAGGTCGTCATCATTGAAAATATCTTCAGCTTCATGCGGATCGTGTCTATCGCGTTCTCTTCGGTGTATCTTCCGAGCGCCCGCTGCGTCCGCTCCGTCTTTACCGCCTGTCTGTGAAAAAGCGGGATGAACCTGAACGTCATCGATATGAGCAGCGCCAGCTTCGGCGACGCGGAACCCATGATGTAGAGCATCTTGTCGCCGGTCATGATCTTTGTGAATATCCTCATCAGCATCAGGATCGCGCAGATCAGCGTGCCCATCACGACTCCGTAGAGAACCGCCTCGAGCGTGACCGGATTGTCATTCATCACGAACAGCACCGTGACTCCGTTGTGGCTGAACACCGGATTGGCCGCCGAGGTCACGATGAATATGAACACCGCATATATAAAGAATCTGCCGCAGCCCTCCCGCGCAAGTGTAAACGTCGACAATACACCGCTCACGAGCGCGATCGCGATCATGACCGGATTGAACGCAAACATCGAGATGACTGTCACGGTCAGAAAATATACAAACAAAACAATAGGATTGTAGCTGTCAAATGCCTTCATTTACTGCTCAATATCCCTTCCTATCTCACGTGTGTAGAGCCATGCGACCTCGTCGCCGTCCTTTAATACATAATCACCGCAGCCGACCGAGGGAGCCTCACCGTTCACATAGTACATCCAGCCCGAGAGCTCGCCGTACTCATACTCGTAAATGTGGTTGATCCCGCTGATATAATAGGCTCCGTGCGCGCCGACCGAGGTCTTTTTATTCTCCAGATGAATACCGTTCCCGCGGATCGCCTCGACCAGCAGCTCGTATACGCTCTCGCCCTCGCGCAGCTCAAATTCGGTTTTCTTAAGTATTGTGCCGTCCGCGGGGATAAATTCGGAATCTTCCCCGACGATCGTATCGCAGCGTATCGTGAGCGTTACGGCGCCGATCACTGCGTCGTCGCTGTGCGTTTCACCCTTATAATAGTCTTCTTTTGTGCTGATATTTGTGCTGCGGACAATAACCACCGCCAGCAATGCAATGATCGCCGCGAATACGAAGTTCTTGTAATTGCGTTTTTTGAAAATGAACAGCAATGCGCAGGCAATTACAAACAGGGCTGCGATAATGATGTACGCGATCTTCTTATATGAAGCGGTTCCGCTGTTTAAGATCGGGGTCTGCTCGGTATTATTGCTGCCATTGTTATTCTGCGGAGTTCCTGATATTTCCGGGGCTCCTGACTGATCATGCGTGTCTTGCTGTCCGTGATCATCGGTCGCTGCAGGTTTTCCTTCTTCCGTATTCCCTTCTGCCCGTTCTCCACCTGCGTGATTTTCTTCTCCCGTCTCCCCGCTGCTGCCCGATG
>JAFZKM010000336.1 GCA_017553665.1 Lachnospiraceae bacterium | reverse complement strand
GAGATAAACTGCTATAGGAATCTTGCGCTGAACCCCTTCGACCAGCATGAGGAATGCGGTGTATTCCCGCATGCGAGCGCGAATGTGGAGACCAGAGGCGAGGCAGTGTTCGCGGCGAGAAACGCGATCGACGGCTGCATTGCAGCTTTGTCCCACGGTGAGTGGCCCTATGAGTCATGGGGGATCAACAGGCAGGACGACGCAGAATTCAGACTTGATTTCGGAAGAAAGGTCAATATTGACAGGATCGTGCTGTATACGAGGTCAGATTTCCCGCATGATAATTACTGGATACGCGCGACGCTGGCTTTTTCGGACGGCAGCGAAGAGACGGTGAACATGGAAAAGAAGGTCCAGGAGCCGCATGTTTTTGAGATAAAGCGTGAAGGCATCGAATGGATAATACTCAAAAACCTGATAAAAGCGGATGATCCGAGCCCGTTCCCGGCACTGACGCAGTTCATGGCATTCGGGACGGAGGGATGAGGCGGCTTACGCGGCCTCTTCGGCAGCGCGCTTTCGTTCCCGTGACTTAAGCTGAAGCCATGAGTTCAGCTCGGCGCCCAGGAATACGATATTCATACAGAAATAGAGCCACAGCATGCACAGTACGATGGCTGTCAGGCTTCCGTAGGTGGTCATCAGGCTTCCCATATTGTTGATGTAAAACGAGTAGAAATATGAGAACAGTACCCAGCCCGAAGCGGCTATGAGCGCGCCGGGGAGCTCGGTGATCAGTTTTGAGCGGCGGTTGGGGATGCCTTCATACATTACCAGGAAGAATACCGTAAGTATCACGATACCGATGATGCTCCTGAAGCTGACTACGAGCAGCGTATATCTGTTCATCATGAGGATGGGGAATTCCTTTGTGAGCCACCTCGTGATCACTCCGCCGAAAACGTAGAGGCAGAGCAGCATAAGAAGCATTACGACAAAGACCAGCGTATAGAGCATGACCCAGAGGCGGAGCACGAGATAATTACGCGTTTCCTTGATCCCGTAGATGCGGTTGAGGCCTCTGTAGAAGCCCAGGATGCCGCGAGAAGCGGTCCACAGGGTAAGTATGATGGTCAGGGAGAGAACGAGTGATGTGGTGGAATAGAGCTCGTCAACAAGGACGCCTATCAGCTGGGCGACTTGAGAGGGAACAAAATTCCCGATGACTTCCATAAGCTGTTTCTGCGTAAACGGCAGGAACTGGAGCAAAGTAAGCAGGAACATCAAAAACGGAAAGAAAGATACGATAATGAACAGCGCGGTGTCGGAGGAGTAAGCGGGTACTCCGTCATCCGCTGTTTTTTTGAAAAAGCAGACGACATCCCCGAAAGCCTTTTTAAAGAATGAAGCCATTACCGCAAAGGCCTTTTTCAGGAAGGAACCGGCTGCCGAGCAGATCTTTTTAAAAGTATTCTTGATCAATATCCCATATCTCCTTGAACGCGCAACGCTTGATACTCAATTCAAGGAGTATTATACTTAAAACAACTGTAGAAAACAAGTTTTGCAAGGAGCTGTATTTAATGGGCATTAAATCGGTAAAATTCAGGGGCCGCCACAATTCATGGCGCGCTATCCTCTTTCTTATAACGGGAAGTTTGGCATTAGTGCTGTTTCTGGTGCTTGCGATATTGACCGCGGTCAGGGGCGAGAGTGCCTTTTCTTTCGGCGTAATGGGCATTGTCGCGGCCGTACTGTCTCTGGCGGGCGTTATCGTATCGGCGGTTGCCGCGGGCGAGCGCGATATCTTTGTCTCCGTTCCGATCGCGGGAATGATCGTGAACGGCATATCCTTTATTCTCTATGTAGTGATCTACATTCTGGGCGTTTCGTGAGGCATTATAAAGTTTTTTGAATTTTGACACTATCTTGCCACAGACTCCTTCTACAATTGTAGCAAAGTGATACATTTGTAGAATGTATAAAACGAGCAAATTGCGAAGCAATTCGCGAGTCTTACAAAAAGATCTCCGGAGGACTGGCAGATTTGAATAAAAGAGCATTGTTTGGCAGGGTAACTGCCGTTTTGTTGATGATAGCGCTGATTTTTCCATCGGGCTTTGCCGCGAAAAAGGCGAAGGCCGAGAGCTCCGCTGCGGGCATTATCCGGGCGACGGAGCTTGTGATGCGTGAAGGCGCCGGGACCGATTATTCGAAGGTTTGCGTAGACGGAGATCCCGTTATCCTGAAATACGGGCAGGAGGTCACGGTACTCGGAGAATCGAACGGCTGGTATTATCTGCGCGCGATTTACAACGGAACCCTTGTGACAGGTTATTCGCTCAGCAAGAAGGGCGATGTTGTGTATATCGAGATCCTCGACGGGAAGAGTGTTGAGGGCAGTTATAAGAAGGGCACTGTCATCGCGGGCACGGTCAATGTGCGCAAGGGTCCTTCGACCGATTATGAGAAGGTCCTCTTAAACGGCGAGAGTCTCGTGCTTAAATACGGCCAGGAAGTAAAGATCATCGGCGAGGAGAATGACTGGTATCATCTCACGGCCGAAGTGAACGGCGCGCTCATAGAGGGCTATTGCCGCGGCGATTTCATCGAGCCCGGCGAAACGGTCACATTTACCGAGCCCGAGTATTCCTACGGTGAGATCATCGCGACCAAGCTGAACGTACGCAAGGGCCCCGGCACGGATCACGACATAGTTAAGGCCGGAGGCGCGGACGTTACGCTGTCCTCGGGCTGCAAGGTTACGATCCTGGGCGAGACGGACGGCTGGTATCATATCACGGCTGCGTTCAACGGAAATATCATCGAGGGTTATTGCCTCGGCAAATACGTAGAGGTTACCGAAAAACCGGGAAAGACCGGGGATGACGGGAAGACCGACGGCGGTAAAACGGACGATAAGCCGGAGGATAAGCCCGATGACAAAACAGACGACAAGCCCGGCGATCCGGCCGGAGACGGTGACAATACCGGAGACAGCGGCAGCGACGGACCTTATGTGCCCACCTCGCCCACAGACCTGTCCCACGGAGTTCCCGAGGGCTATGAACTGGCAGAAACGAAGTATTCGGCAAAATACGCGATCCCCGCGAAGGTCACCGCGAAAACAGGTCTTAACCTGCGCGGCTCGGCAGTAGAGGGCGCTGAGATAATTGCGGTGCTTCCTTACGAAAAAGAGCTCACGATCATCAATACAAAGTCTGTAGACGTGACCGCTTCGAACGGGAAGACCGTTTCGGAGAAATGGTACAGGGTTGTCGCGGACGTGGACGGCGCTTATATGTGCGGATATGTTGTCAGCACGTATATTGAGATCACCGATTTTACCGGCGTTACGGCGAAGACTTCGTACAAGAACCAGATCATTCATAAAAAGATCAACAAGACGACAAAGCTGACCTACGCGAAGGGCAAGAACATAAAGCTCGCGAAGGGCACTGTCGTTGAGATCACAGGCGATTATACGACCAAGACCGGAGAGAAGAAGCTCGGAGTTACGGTCGAATACAAAGATAAGACATATAACGGCTATATTCTGGCTTCGAGACTGGCACTTGTCTCTACGGTGAGCTCATACACCGTTCAGTATCTGGTGCCTGCAGAGCCTGCCGAGCCTGACAAGCCCGAAGATCCCGATGATGAGGAGGATCCCGAAGATATTGAGCCCGAAAAGCCCGGCACGGCGACATTTGACGGAGCGAACGCGGTAGTCAGGGACGCTGCGGGACTTGCGGTCAGGACCTCCGCGAAGAATTCGTCGGAGATGCTCTATACCGTCGACGGTAAGGCGGTCCTGCTCTATACAGGCGATCCCGTTCAGATCATTGACGTAACGGCCGATAACGGGAAAATCTGGTGCTATATCAGGTTTTATTTCAACAATATGGAGTATTTCGGCTATATCCGCTCCACGCACCTCGAGTCGGATGTGCTGATGAACCTGCTCAGCAGTGAGACCGAGGCTTCCTCGGCACCGCTGGATTTTGAGACAAAGCTGGAAAGAGAGGGCTTCCCCGAATCCTACAAGCCTCTGCTCCGCGAGCTGCACGCGCAGTATCCGCTCTGGGAGTTCAAGGCGTATCATACGGGGATCGACTGGAATGAAGCGGTCGCGGCGGAGTCCGAGGTCGGTGTTTCATTGCTCCCGAATTACTACAGCCTTGAGTGGCTTTCGTTCGAGGAAGGCGCTTACAGCTGGAAGACCGATAAATTCACGATCTTTGACGGAACATACTGGGTCGCGGCCTCCGAGGACGCGGTCAGATATTATATGGACCCGAGGAATTTCCTGACATATACCGGGATATTCATGTTCGAGAATCTGACTTATAACCCTTCGATACAGACTGCGGAGGGCGCGGCCGACATCCTGAAGACAACCGTTTTCGGCAACGGCGCGACCTATACCTACAAAGACGATTTCGGCGAAACGAGAAAGACGAGCTATGTCGATACTTTCCTGATGGCAGCGGAGTATTCGGGCGTCAGCCTTTACCATCTGGTTTCGCGTTCAAAGAACGAGATCGGAAACGGAACCCCGAGCAACAGCGTAAGCGGCACGGTTTCGGGCTATGAAGGCCTGTATAATTTCTATAATGTCGGCGCGAACGACAGCGCGATCCCCGGACAGAACATCAGGAACGGTCTTGAGTTCGCGAAAAAGGGACGCGGAAGCGCGGCGATGAACCAGCTCTATCTGATCCCCTGGAGCAATCCTTTCAGGGCGATCCTGGGCGGCGCGTTCTATCTCGGCTACAATTACGTAAATAAGGGCCAGGATACGCTTTATTTCGAGCGCTTCAATGTGGTTTCCGACGGCGCGTACCCTGTGTTCACGCACCAGTACATGACGAATGTCGCGGCGGCCTGCACCGAGAGCACATCCACCTCCCGCGGCTATGACCACGCGGCGGATATGGCGATCGAATTCACGATCCCGGTTTATCTGAACATGCCCGAGGAGACCTGTGTGGCTCCCGAGAAGGCATATAACCCGAACAACTGGCTTAAGTCGCTCAAGGTCTATGACCAGAACGGCACCGAGCTTCCTCTGACGCCTACCTTCGATTCTTCGGTTAAGCAGTCTTACTCGATCATCGTGGATTACGGCGTG
Organism: Lachnospiraceae bacterium; assembly: GCA_017553665.1. The sequence continues at coordinate 1,243 of JAFZKM010000336.1, read as the reverse complement.
AGCAGCGTCAATATCGACGCTGCCACAGTCAGCAAGCTTGCGGAGATCACGAGCGGTTCGAGGTTCGACCTGGAGGTCGGCGAGAACCTGATCACTGTCAAGGTCAAAGCCGAGAACGGTAAGGTCAGAAAGTATAAGATCTACATTTCCCGTGAGCCCGATCCGGACGCGCCCGCGCAGGACGATACGGATAACACGGAGAATACGGACAACTCTGACAATAACGAGAATGCCGGAAACAATGAAGATCCCGGCGAGACCGGCAATACCGGTGATGAAGGTACCGAAGCTCAGAACGGGAACGGTGACGGAACCGGTTCGGAAAACGGCGGAGAGAGCACCGGTGAGACCGGTGAAGGGCAGCCTGAAGACGGCTCCGGCGAAACCGGCGAAGGAACGCCCGACGGCGGATACGATGAGTAAGCCCCGCGGATAAAGAATTACAGGATTAAGGAAGTGCTGTGTAATGAAGGCATTTAAGAAAATGGTGATGGCGCTGCTGCTTGCCGCGGCGGTGCTGATCTCACCGCTGATGGCGGACACCGAGGCCATGGCGGCCAGCGCTGCGATAGCGTTCGAGAAGGATCTGGAGACCGTAAGGGTCGACGATGTGGTCACGGTCACTCTCAAGCTTACGGCGGACGCGATCATCGGAACTTTTGAAGGATATATATCCTACAACAGCGACGTGCTCGATTTTGTCACCGGCCCCGAGACCATAGTGGGCGGAGAGGGGATCTTAAAGATCAACGACAGCGATCCGGACGCGCGCTTTAACGAAAGAAGCTATCTGATCTTCTTTAAGGCGACAGGGATCGGCAGCTGCGACATCAAGATGCGCGGCAACCCCGAGATCTATCAGGCTGAGACGGATTTCCCCATGTCGGTATCCTCAAGCCCGCTGACCATCGACGTTCTGGCTTCGCAGAAGGCTTCATCGGACGCGTCTCTCGCGGCCATGAAGATCAGCCCCGGAACGCTTACTCCCGGGTTTTCTCCCGAAATATTCGAATACAGCGTTACGGTGCCTTTTGAGACGACTACGCTGCTCGTGAGCGCGGTAACTTCTGACGCGAAGGCAAATGTTAAGATCGAAGGCAATGACGAACTCGACGTCGGACAGAACCGTGTCCTGCTCCTGGTCACGGCCGAAGACGGAAGCATGAACAAATATGTGATCTATGCCGCAAGAGAACCCGAAAAGAACGGCGCAGGCGATGATCAGACCGAAGTGACCGGAACG
>JAFZKM010000335.1 GCA_017553665.1 Lachnospiraceae bacterium | reverse complement strand
TTGCATATCTGAATATGACAGTAGCATCGCCATTCGGCCCCGTTTCTCTCCATTTTTGATCTGACGGACCAACGCCGTAACTATTCCCAACAATATATCCTACGTTATCATCAGTGCCAGCACTCGCGGTATAACAACTCAAGCACAGAATTAAAAAAAGAAAATGTCTGAAGAATTTCTTCATTATCACTCCACCATCTACTGCTGTAACAGTCGCAGTTATTTGTTTTGATCTATTATTCGTAGTACACATCAACTAATATATGACTCATTACCTGGCCAGATATGACATCCAGCGCGGGATCGATTTTTTGCATTCTGGCATAAAATTTCCATGAAGAATTATGCAGGGCAGAAGTCATTTCATCATTGTCCTGGGAGTGTTCATGGTCTACCCGCTGATCGACGTAATCGTCTACTCCTTTGAGGAAGGCTATAATTTCGCGTCGCAGACCTATTCGGGCACCGGAATATACAATTACTCCTATGTCCTGCGCGATCCCTATTTCACGCAGGCCCTCAAAAATACATTCATCATCGTTATCATCACGGTTCCGCTCTCGACCGGTTTCGCGCTGCTGATCTCTCTGGGCCTCAGCAGCATCCCGAAGGTCCGTGAGCTGTTCCAGACCATATTCTTCCTGCCGTATGTGACCAATACACTCGCGGTCGGACTTGTTTTCATGATCCTCTTCAAAAAGACGGCCTACACCGACGGAATGGTCAATCTCCTGATCAAGGCCTTCGGCGGAGAAGCGGTCGATTTCATCGGCGGCCCTTACTGGGCAAAGATGTTCGTAATGTGCTTCTACACGATATGGATCGTTCTGCCGTTCAAGATCCTGATCCTCACTTCCGCGCTCGCCTCGGTAAACGAGACCTATTACAAAGCCGCGAAGGTGGACGGCACAAGACCGTTCAGGATATTCGGCAGGATCACGCTCCCGATGATCGCTCCGATGATCTTTTACCTCGTGATCACGGGCTTCATCGGCGCTTTCAAGGCCTACAGCGACGAGGTCGCGCTCTTCGGAACCGACCTGAACGCAGCCGGCATGAACACGATCGTCGGCTATGTCTATGACATGCTCTACGGCAACAGCGGCGGCTATCCGTCTTTCGCGTCGGCTGCCGCGATCATCCTGTTCGCGATCGTATTTACGATCACCTGCATCAATCTGCTCCTCAGCAAAAAGAGCGCTGTTTTCTAAGGGGGGATCATATATGAGCAATCAAAACGATTACGACCGTATAGAGAGAAACGCCAAACGGCGTAAGATCGTCAAAAACGCGGTCATCTATATTTTCCTTGCGATATGGGGCCTCATGGTGCTGTTCCCGTTCTACTGGATGATCCTTTCGAGCATCAAGAGCTACAGTGCCTACAGTTCCGAATATATCCCGAAGTTCTTTACGTTAAGCCCCACGCTGCAAAACTACTCCGAAGCGTTTACCGCTGTGCCTTTGGGCAGGTATTTCCTGAACACCCTGATCTTTACCCTCTGCACCACGGTGCTCATGATGATAGTGATCATTCTGGCGGCATTTGCCTTCGCAAGGCTTGATTTCAGGGGCAAGAACATCGTATTCGCGCTGTTCCTCTCGCTGATGATGATCCCGAACGAACTCGTCATCATCACGAATTTCGTAACGATAACCGATCTGGGTCTGCGCAACACCTTTACCGGTCTCATACTGCCTTCGGTCACCTCGGTCTTCTACATTTACCTGTTAAAGGAAAACTTCGAGGCGATCCCCGAGGAACTCTACAAAGCGGCGAAGGTCGACGGAACCTCGGACTTTAAATATCTTGTCCGTGTAATGCTGCCCATCTCGCAGCCCACCATCGTAACCATCATCATCCTCAAGGTCATCGAGTGCTGGAATTCCTACGTATGGCCCCGCCTCATCACGGACAATTCGAACTATTTCCTGGTATCGAACGGTATCCAGGAGATCCGCGAGAACGGCTTCGGCCGCGAGAACATCCCCGCGATGATGGCTGCGGTCGTAGTCATTTCCGTACCGCTCATCGTGCTCTTCCTGATCTTCCGCAAGAAGATCATGGCGGGCGTTTCGAGAGGAGGTACAAAGGGATGAATCACAAACCCTCACTCAGACTCCGTTTTCGGACAACGGCCCGCTTCTTGCTGACTGCCGTTCTGCTCCTGTGTTCAGTTATCCTCACAGGCTGTCACGGGACGCGGGAGCGCAATGAATTCACGCTTCCTGACGAATTCGATACCTCGCGTGATTATGAGATCACCTTCTGGGCAAAGAACGATACGAACAAGACCCAGACCGACATCTACGCGAAGGCGATCGAGGATTTTGAGGCGCTTTATCCGAATATCCACGTAACGATCCGCCTCTACACCGATTACGGCCGGATCTACAACGATGTCATCACCAATATTTCCACGAATACCACGCCCAATGTATGCATCACCTACCCCGACCACATCGCGACCTATCTGACCGGTGAGAATACCGTCGTTCCGCTCGACGCGGTCATGGATGACAAAAAATACGGTCTCGGCGGCAGCGAGGTGAATTTCGACGCGCCGAAGCGAAAGGAGATAGTCGGAAAGTTCCTCGACGAGTGCAAGATCGGCGACCATTACTACGCGCTTCCGTACATGCGCTCCACCGAGGCCTGCTATATCAACAAGACCTATGTCGAGGCGCTCGGCTATACCGTTTCCGACGAGCTTACATGGGACTTTGTATGGGAAGTTTCGGACGCGGCGACCGCGAAAAACGCCGACGGGACCTTCAAGGTCAACGGCCAGAACGTCATGATACCCTTCATCTATAAGTCCACCGACAATATGATGATCCAGTATCTGGCCCAGAAAGACGCCGGCTACACGACCGCGGACGGCAGGATCCTCATATTTAACGACACCGCCTTCGATTTCCTTTACGAGATCAAGAGCCATGTTGAAAAAGGCGCGTTCTCGACCTTCAAGATCTCCAGTTATCCCGCCAATTTCCTGAACGCGGGACAATGCATTTTCGCGATCGACTCCACGGCGGGCTCCACCTGGATGGGTTCAAACGCTCCGCTGTCGGACATTGCCGAGGATATGTTCGTTGATTTCGAAACGGTCGTGCGTACCATTCCGCAGTGCGATCCTTCAAACCCGAAGATGATCTCGCAGGGCCCTTCCATCTGCATTTTCAATAAAGAGGACACCCAGGAGGTTCTCGCTTCCTGGCTCTTCACCCAGTATATGCTGACCAACGAAGTGCAGACCGCCTATGCCGAGACAGAAGGCTATGTCCCCGTTACCACAAAGGCGCAGGAAAGCCCCGAATACATCGACTATCTTTCCCGCGCCGGCGAAGACAATAAGGTCCATTACGACATAAAGCTCCTTGCCACGCAGCTCCTTCTGGACAATATCCCGAACACCTTCGTAACGCCCGTGTTCAACGGATCCGCTTCTGTCCGCGACGCGGCGGGACAGATGATCGAGAACGTTACGAAGTCTGTCCGCAGAAAGGAAACCATCGACGCGGCGTACATGGAAAAACTCGAAAAAGATATCACCTCTCTCTACAGGCTTGACCGCCTCAGCCCGTCTTCAGAAGGGGAAGGGGATGCGGACGGCACTCCGGGCGAGCTTCCCGCCGCCTCAAAAGTGCTGCTCATCACTCTTTGCACGGTATGGATATTGCTGGCCGGATACGGCATTTACACCGTCATCGGAAGGCTGAAAAAGAAAAAAGATTGATTATTTGATGTTTTAGGCTATAATAATCTCCGTAGTTCGGCCCGCCTTTTGCGGACCGTGTATATGAAAAGGAGAGATGTATATGAAAAAGATCATTGTAATGCTTCTTGTACTTGCCATGGTATTAAGCCTTGCGGCATGCAAAAAGGAGCAGCCTTCGGGAGGAAATGACAATACGACCCCCACAGCGGCAGGTTCGACAACAGACACGACCACACCCGCTCCGACAACGGCTCCTGAGCCGACAAATTTCGACACAACCCTTACCGATGACCCTTCAAAGAAGAGCGAGGGCGTTATGACCTATGCTGAGTACGCAGCGGCTGCCTTCGACACACAGGTTGTTGTAGAGACTTATGTTCAGGCAAAGCAGAGCTGGTGGGACAACAAGGCTACCGTTTACACCCAGGACGCTGACGGCGCTTACTTCCTTTACAGCATGGCATGCTCACAGGAAGATTTCGAAAAGCTCGTACCCGGAACCAAGATCAAGGTTACAGGCTACAAGTCCGAGTGGTCGGGCGAGGTTGAGATCACGGACGCTACCTTCGAGATCGAAGAGGGCAGCTTCATCGCGACTCCCGTTGACGTTACTTCCGCTCTCGGCACCGATGCTCTCATCGACAGCCAGAACAAGTTCGTTTCCTTCAAGGGCCTCAAGATCGAGGCACAGGATAACGGCAGCGCGTTCCTCTACTCATGGGACGGCTCGGGTTCGCACGATTCCAACAGCGACCTTTACTTCAAGGTTTCGGTCGGCGGCAATACCTATTCCTTCACTGTAGAGTCCTATCTCTGCGACACTACCACCGAGGTCTACAAGGCTGTTGAAGGCCTCAAGGTCGGCGACATCATCGACGCGGAAGGCTTCCTCTACTGGTACAACGGAGTTAACCCTCACATCACCAAGATCACCGTTACCGGTCACGATGATTCCGCAGCCGCTTCCACAGGTAAATCCGAAGGCGTTATGACTTACGCTGAGTATGCCGCAGCTGATTTTGACACACCCGTTGTTGTAGAGACCTACGTTCAGGCTAAGCAGAGCTGGTGGGACAACAAGGCTACCGTTTATACCCAGGACGAGGACGGCGCTTACTTCCTTTACAGCATGGCCTGCTCACAGGAAGATTTCGACAAACTCGTACCCGGCACCAAGATCAAGGTTACAGGCTACAAGTCACAGTGGTCGGGCGAAATTGAGATCACGGACGCGACCTTCGAGATCGAAGAGGGCAGCTTCATCGCAACTCCCGTTGATGTGACCGCGGAGCTCGGCACTGATACTCTGATCGAGAAGCAGAATCAGCTGGTTGTATTCAAGGATCTCACCGTTGAGGCACAGGCTGACGGCAGCGCGTTCCTTTACAACTGGGACGGCTCAGGCTCACATGATTCCAACAGCGACCTTTACTTCAGCGTATCGGTTAACGGCAGCACCTACACCTTCACCGTTGAGTCATATCTCTGCGGTAACGACACCGAAGTTTACAAGGCAGTCGAAGGCCTCAAGGTCGGCGACAAGATCGATGCGGAGGGCTTCCTCTACTGGTACAACGGAGTAAATCCTCACATCACCAAGATCATCAAGAAGTAATTCCCGGACAGGGCAGCAGACAAGAAAAAGCCATGGGGACGGTTCTTTTGGTAACGCACTTCGT
>JAFZKM010000334.1 GCA_017553665.1 Lachnospiraceae bacterium | reverse complement strand
CGGTTCTTCTGGTAACGCAGTTCGTTACCAGAAGAACCGTCCCCATGGCTTTCCCCGAATCTTACATCGGTTCTCTCCACTCTTTTACGTTCTTTATCGTCTCCAGCAGCGATTCCTTCGTCATCGGAAGCTGCGTAAGATATGTATTCGGCTTGTTCAGTTCGGCAAGCACCGCGGAAGACATCGGATCTCTCGTGAGCAGGATCACGGGGATCTTAAACTGCTCGGTCTTCTCTCTTACCCTGCTGAGGATATATGCCGAATTATCAAAGTCGATGATCATGTAGCCGGGCAGGTACTCATCGATCTCATTGATCGTCTGCATCACGGCCTCACCGCGCCTTACCTCGTAATCATCCTTCAGGTATCCGTGTATCAGCGTATACAGGAAATCAAACTCCTCGCATACAAAGACCTTATGATTTGCATTTGAATCCTTCTCGGGCGGATAGAGTGTCTCCTCGATCCTTTCGAGAAGCACGGGCTTCTGAATGGGCTTGATGACAAAGCCTGCGGCACCGAGCTTAACGCACTCACGCACCGTATTTATCCCTGCCATACCTGTCTGGAAAAGGATCGGGATCTCCGCGCAGGTTTCGATGGCTCTGATCTGGCGGAACAGTTCCTTACCGTCCATGTCCGGCATCGCGATATCCAGAAGTATGATGTCCGGAGTCACGAGCTTCAGCTTCGCGAGCGCGTCCGCCGCGGAATTCATCGCAAGGACCTTATATTTCGCGCCCAGATACAGCTTCATAAGGTCAAGTACCACGGGATCGTCATCTACCACGAGCACCGTCTTTCTCTGCTCGGCGCTCGCAGCGCCCGTAGCCTTCGCGGCCCAGCCGAGCACTTCTCCGTTGCCTACCGGAACAACAAAATAATCCGTGAGCTTATCGCTCTCAAGTCTGTGTCTGTAATCCTCTTCAACTTCGGGACTGATGAACAGCAGCACCGGAACATATTTCGAAGCCTGCATGTTCCTGATCCTCATCAGAACCTGCTCGCCGTCCATTCCGGGATTGGTCATATTAAGCGCAATGGCATCCGGACTGATATGTATGATGCTGTTAAAAGCCTGGAGCGGAGAATCGGCCACGGTGACCTCAAACTCATATCCGTCCAGGGACTGTATTCCGGCTTGTACATTCTTGTCATTAATGACCAGTAACTGAATCATTACGTCCTCTTCCTTCCTGAATTATTATTTTTGACAATATCAAGTACGCCCGCCCAATCCTGCGCGGCGGCCGCCTCCTTCATCTCCCGGACGGCCTGCGCCACATCCTGCGGAAGCTCGAAGAACTCAAGCACTCCGAGCAGATCATTAACATCCTCATGCCGCGATTCGCCCAGCGCGCTCTCAATCTCTTCAAAGGTCTTTAAGTACTCCTCGTCCGCGGCGCTCATAAAGGTCTGCGGTGTCTCCGCGTCAGCCGCGTTCTCGCTGTGCATCTCGGACTCGTAGTCCATGCACTTCCTGAGGTCCTCGGCAAAGACGGCGTACTCTTCAAGGAACGGCTCCGTATCACGCTTTATCGTCTCGATATCTCCGGTCTTGCCGGCATCCTCGAGCGCCTTAGCCTTTTCCGCGAGCTTCATCGCGCCCACGGTGGCCGCGTTCGATTTCAATGCGTGCACTTCGATCGTGTAACGGGCATAATCCTCGTCATCAAAAAGCTCCCTGACTGTCGCAAGCTTCTCCTTCGCGTACTTGAACACAATGCCTATAACCTCGCGGTACTGTGCTATATCCTCGCCCGCGTTCGTAAGTCCGATCTCCTGATCCACATAATCTGGCAGCTCCAGCACAGCCTTCTCGTTCTTTAAAACGCCTTCCATATCGGAGACATCTCCGGTACCGTGGCTCTCGGCGCTGATCGTGTAAGAGCCCTTCGGCAGATATTTCATGAGCAGGTTCTCGAGAACCTTGATCGGCAAAGGCTTCGACGCGTAATCCGTAAAGCCCTCGGAGATCAGCAGATTCCTCGTTCCCGCGATCGCGTTCGCGGTCAATGCTATGATCGGCATCTTTGCCGCATAACTGGTACCGAGCGCCCTTATCCGCTTCATGGCCTCGACACCGTCCATTTCGGGCATCATCTGGTCCATGAATACAATATCATATTGCTTCTTCGCGGCAAGCGAAACGGCCTTTGCTCCTCCGTCCGCGGTATCGGGAATGATCCTGAACTGCTTCAGGTAGTTGTTCATCAGCTCGAGGTTTACTTTATTGTCATCGACCACGAGTATCTTCGCGTCGGGCGCCGCAAAGGTCTTTGACGCCTTATGGCTGTCTCTCTCCGCCTTTTCCGCGCGGCGTGCCGCAGGCTCCGACTTGATGATCTTCTGTTTGAGGGTGATCGTAACCGTAGTTCCGACACCGTATTCACTTGAAATATCGATTGTTCCGCCCATCATCTCAAGCAGGTTCTTTGAGATGACCAGACCGAGTCCGGTTCCGGGCTTTGTCATCGTGGTCCTGATATCAACCTGTTCGAATTCGTTGAACAGCTTGCTCATATTCTCTGAAGCGATACCGATGCCCGTATCCGTGACCGTAACGGTCAGCTCCGCGCGTCCGTCCGGCGTTTTGCTCCATTCCGCGGCGATCTTCACGCTGCCTATGTCAGTG
>JAFZKM010000333.1 GCA_017553665.1 Lachnospiraceae bacterium | reverse complement strand
CGCCTGTCCGGTACGCGCGATACCGCCGTTCTGGATCTGCTGGAGCGCGTAAACAAGCGTCTTCTTCTCTTCCGAGTAAATGAACGTCGAGGCTCTGTTGTTCCAGAGGCTCTGTACCGAGAAGATGATGATCGTAAGCCATGCGGGCTTAACATTGGGCATTACTATCGTCGCGAAGGTCCTCCACTCCGAAGCGCCGTCAACTTTGGCCGCCTCGATAAGCGCGGTAGGAATGCCCTCCATGAACTGCTTCATGAGGAACAGTCCGATGGGAGCCGCGAATGCGGGAACGATAAGAGCAAAGTTCGTATCGATCCAGCCTAATCTGTTCATTACCAGATAGTTCGGGATCTGTGTGATATAACCCGTAAACATGAGGGCTGTCACAACGATGCTGAAGAACAGTCTTCCGCCCGGGAAATCATACTTCGCGAGAACAAACGCTGCCATCGACGCGATGAGCACGTGTCCTACCGTGCCGACTACCGTGATGAATACGGTGTTGAACAGGTATCTCGAGAATGTTACGGTCGACTTGCTCATCGACACGAACAGATCCGCGAAGTTATCGAATGTAGGGTTCTGCGCGAATACTCTGGGCGGGAACAGGAACAGCTCGTCCAGGGGCTTCAATGCGCTGTTTATCGCGAATACGAGCGGGAATACCATGATCAGGGCCATGATCAGAAGGAACAGATAAATGGCCAGATCGCCGCCGCGCGAACGGTTCGCGACACGTCTGCGAAGGATCTTCGGTTTTTTCTTGTAAGCTTTATTCTCTCTACTCATCAGGTTCCGACCCTCCTTAACAGACTTTGAATGATCTTATTGCTGAGGATCATGACAATGAACAGTATCGTAGCGATCGCCGAAGCGTAGCCCATCTCAAAACGTGAGAAACCGTAGTCGAAAAGGTGGGTTACAACGGTACGCGCCGCGTAGTCGGTCGAAGGATATCCGCAGAGGGACATCGTCTGGTCGCAGACGCCGAAGGAAGTCGTGATGGCCATGACCGCGCCGAACAGAAGCATGGGCTTCATGTTGGGAAGGGTGATGTACCAGAGCTCCTGCCAGCGGTTCTTTACGCCGTCGATCATACCCGCCTCATACTGGGCGCGGTCGATACCCTGAAGACCTGCAACGAAAGCTAGGAAGCCGCTGCCCAAAGACATCCACAGGATTACCAGGATGACCACAGGCATCATGTAACGCGGATCGGTGAGCCACATCCTCGGTTCCGTAAGGATCCCGAGGTCGATCAGCAGACCGTTTACATAACCGTATGTGTCGCCTCTGAAGAAGATCGAGAAAATGTAGTAAACATTACCCGCGATCGAAGGCGCGTAGAAGCATACGATAGCGATCGCCCTCAGCCAGCTCGGAAGCTCGTTGATGAACCACGCCGACATGAAGCTGAGCATATAACCGATGGGACCGGTGATAGCCGCAATGATAAATGTGTTTCTGATTGCGATCAGGAATACGTCGTCCTGAAGGATCAGGTTGATATAGTTCTGGAGACCGATGAACTTCGGCTTCTCCAGAATGTTGTAGTAGGTAAAGCCGTAAAAGATCGACGTTACCAGCGGAACGATGTAGAACAGCGTGAACAGCACCGCGTAGGGAAGAAGGAAGAGGTAGCAGTTCTTCATCATCTTGGCCTTTTTCCAGTTCGTCTTCGCGTTCTGCTTACGCATTGAAAAATAGCTCTTAATAAAGTTCATATGCTCTCCTCCTTTCTTATTCTCTTACGGACAGGCCGTATTCTTTACGTTTCTTCGTGATCTCCTCGTTGATCGTTCTTACGTAATCGAGAAGTACCTCACGGGGGTCTTCTTTGTTGTTCATTACCTTACGGGCCGCATTGGTAAGATGGCGCGAGGTGTAGTAACCGCCGGCTACTTCCCTGAAGCCCTTTGTGAAGCTTCTCTGCTCATCAAGCACCTTAACCTGCTCGGCCGACCATGAAAGCTGTTTGAAGGCTTCGAGATTGGCCGTCGCGTATCTGGCCGCGGAACCCATAACCGACTCCAGCTCGCGTCCGAAGCGCACCTGCGTGTCGGCGGAAGCCCACCATTTCATGAACTCCCATGACTTCTGCTTCTTTGCCTCGTCGTCACATGCGAGCATCATCGAACATGTGCCCCAGCAATGAACGGATCTGTCGATATATGTCTCTCCGTTCGCGTCGGTCCTTTCGGTACCGGGGATCAGCGTGAAGTCCCAGAGACCTCTGATCTCGGGCGCTGAAACAACGAGTGTGTTGTATGTGTTGTAGTCCGTGATCCCCATCGGCATCTCGCCCGAACGGAAACGGCTTACAAAATCATAGTCTCTCGGGAGTCCGTAATCGTTGAACATACTGGTGTAAAGCTCAAATGCCTTTACGCCGGCCTCGCTGTCGATTATGATCCTCTCGCCGGGCTCATCATAGAAGGTTCCGCCCATCTGCTGCACAAGCGTGAAGTACAGCGAAAGGTCGGGGTTCTGCACGTTGCCGATACGGCGCTCAACCGTGGGAAGCGCTACCGACATGTTCGCGCCCTGGATAGTCGCGAGCATGTTTACGAGATCTTCCCAGGTCTGCGGGATCTCAAGTCCGAGTTCCTCCATGATGTCTATCCTGTAGAACAGAACGTTGAAGTTCTGCGTCTCGGGAAGCGCGTAAACGCCGCCTTCGAACTTATAGGATGTATAAGAGCTCTCGGGATAATCCGCGACAACGTCATAGAAATCGGGGAACTGCGTGAGGTCCTCAACCGCGTGTCGCAGCGCGTAGTTAACGGGCTGCTGCGCGTCTACGGTAAGTACGACATCGGGGCCGTTGCCTGCCATGACCGCGGAAAGGAGCGCTCCTGCGTCGATCAGCTGAACGTTGACCTTAATATTCGAGTTCGGGGTGAACGTATCGTCCACCATCATCTTCATTACTTCATTCTGGTCACGGCCCGAAAGCAGCCAGACCTCGATGACTTCATCGTCGTCCTCGTCGTAAACATCGCCGATCGCGTTATAATCTACGAAGAATGTCGCGAAGAAGCTGCTGACTCTGTGCCATGCTTTTTGGAAGAAGCCTACGCTGTCCTTAACCCTCTCCGAGTCAACGCCCTGCACGATGATATAGTCAACATCGAGCTTGATCTCACTCATCGAAAGGATCGAAGTACCGAGACCAGCGATGTTCTCCTTGAAGCTCGCGAGTGTCTTCGGGATCTCGTCCGGATCGTCCACATATCTGTCAAGCTGGATCGCAAGGGTAAGCGCGGTGGCGATCTTATCGGATTTCTGTCCGGTGATCGCCACGCAGTCGTCAATGACCTTGTAGAGGCGCTTGCTCTCGAGCGCCATAGCCTCGATGACCTCGGGATATACGTCATCAAGATTGTAATCGCGGTATTTATCGGGATTCGCGCCTGTCAGTACCAGGATCTTGCGGTACATCTGGTTAAGGCGGAATACATTGTCGCTTAAGGTGTTCAGAATGTCACCGAGGTCTCCTAAGTTCGCTTCGAGCCTGATCTTATGATCGCCGGCGGTAAGATAGAACTTATAGGGAGTGCCGCTCTCATCTGCGAGTGTGAGCATCTCCCACTCGTTGCTGTAAGCGAATTCCACGGTCTTTACTTCGTTGAACGGGATCTCGCCGTCAATATAAAGGCTTCTGCCCGATACGGCGCCTCGCTCGTAATTCTGTCTGCCCTTGATCGTGATATTGTACCAGCCGTCCGCGGGAGCGGTGAAATCCCACTCAACCCACTGTCCGGGAACCTTCCAGGGATCGCCGCCGATATAGTTGAGAACGGTCGTCGTAATGCTGTAAGGATCGGTGTTAGCGGCTGCCTTATCGTATTTCGCGTAGAGAGAGGCATCTGAGCGCGCTGCCGCGTCTTCGCCGTTGATCTTTATGATCTCGCTCGAAGCGGCCGCCGATACATTGTCCGAAGCGTGTCCGGCAACATACTGCTCGTAGTTCGTGCCCTCCGTGATAACGCTGAATTCAATGCTTGAAATGATGACGGGCTCGTTCACCGCCTTGATGGTGAATGTGTTCTCTCCCGCCTCAAGATAGAACTTATAGGGATGAGCTATATAGCCCATGTAGTCCTTAAGATACTGTGTCTGCCACTCAAACTTCTCTTTCTGGGAAGGCCTGATCTGGTTGCCGCGGTTATCGGTGCGTACCGCGCCGCTGTTGGTCCAGATACGTGAGAAGCTTAAGTCGTCCGCGCCGTGGAACGGGATCTCGCCGTTGATATAGACCGCGCGCTCGACTTCAACACCGCGGGATGCCACGGTGTAGTACTTTACAAGGATATTGTACAATCCGGTCTCGGGAACGTTGATCTTCCAGGAAACCTCCGAAGCGTCGCCCGTGTAGAGGACGTTGTTCACTCCGCCGCATTCATCCATCACATACGCGTCCTCGGCCTCGGCGTAATCGGCCGCGTTGACCGTAAATGCGGTCTGCGCGGGTGCCACGCCTTCGTACTTCTCAAGGTACTTGACATAGGAATCGTCGCGTCCGAGTCCCTCAACATCGGCCGTGAGATCGTATCCCGCGTATTTTTTCGAATAGTTCTTTTCTGCGGTCAGGTTCTTGACCACAACAAAAAGAACGATCACTGCAACGACCGCAGCTATGATTATCAGACCTTTTCCTTTTTTCACGGTTCTTCCTCCGTTAATCAGTAAATACTCCCGCAGGCTGTGTATACAGGATCTGCACTTTTACATTGTCCAGATAAAAATCGTCTTTATTGCCCGCGGATTCCCAGTAGATCTTGAAGCTTCCGGGATCCATATCCGAATACATCGTCATATATCCTTCAACGTGCTTCCACTCGCCTGCTTTGAGGTCCGTGGCCACTACCCTGAGGTTTTCGCCTTCGGGATAATGCGTGCTTCCGTTCTTGTCAAATGAAGGTGTGCATGAGAAAACCTCAGTGTCCTTTTCCATCATGACATCGTAGCTGACATAGAGCATGTATCCGTAGTGCTCGAAATATCCGCCCGAGAGCAGGATTCCGTTCCAGTCCTGCGCTCTCCCGCTGACCTTCAGGCATCCGTTCCCGTCCGCGCCGCCGCCCGCGATGTGCGTAAGCTGGCTGCTTCCGAAGCTCGAAAGTCCGTTGATATCGGTGTTCACCTCAAATGAGGTATCTATCACGGTAACATCCGTGGCCGGGATCACGGAAACAGGGAATTCGGTGATGACCTCATTGTCATATTTGATGACTTCGGGCTTTGCCACCGGGATCTCGGTATCTCCGTAATATCCGGTAATATCGATCGTAGTAACGCTCTTTCCGGGAAGGGTAAGCGTATTGCCTTTCCCGAGTGCTCCAAGGTTTTGGTACAAGCCGTCGGCAGATTCACATTCATCGCCGAAAACCGACTGATATACGGTGCTGTCGGTGATCGTGTAGTTCTTGCCCTTTAAGCGGTAACTGATCTCTTCGTCGCTGCGGTTTACGATCACCACGGCAATCTTATTGCCGGCATCATTCGCGAAGGCCGAAGCGCGGAGCTCTTTATAGCCGCTCACCGCGTCGATCCTTACATAACCGGGTCTGATGAACTCCGAGAAATGTCTGAGTGCCCAGTAGTTCGCGCTGGTCCTCCACTCTCTCGCGTTATTGACCTCGATAAGGTCAGCTGATTCAAAGGTGTTGCTCGCCGAATCCGCCCAGACTCCGCTCCAGTATACATAAGCGTTCATTTCGGCCTGTGTGAGTGCGCTGTTGATCAGTTCCGCCGTCTGGATGCCGTGTCCGATATAAAATTCTGTCTGCCACTTTTTGGTATTTCCGAGCAAAGTGGGCATCATAGAGAAATTGTCGTAGTAGGAAGAAGGGCTGACTTGCATGGTGGACGAATTGCTCGTGCCTCCCACATACAGATGAAAGCCGTACGCGT
>JAFZKM010000332.1 GCA_017553665.1 Lachnospiraceae bacterium | reverse complement strand
GGGTTTCATTGTGTCGTAGGACACTCCCGAAGGCTTGATGACCACGAGGTTCTTCTCACGGTCGATACCCGAAACATTGCCCCAGGTGAGCGTGATAAGATTGTTTTTGGGCAACAGCAGATTGGCGTCACAGACGCGTTTTTTCAGTTCTTCAAGCATGATGCGGTCCTTTCGTATCGTCAGATTTTGGTACTTAAATATAAATTATCAGAGACATGAACTTTAGTCAATGATCCGGGAGGTTATATGAGTGAGATAACGTCATGCCCGTATTCCAAAAAGTGCGGCGGATGCACATACTCGGATAAAACATACGCGGAGCAGATTGAGATCAAGAACGCTCTCGTGCGGAAGCTGTTGGGACAGGCCGCGAAGGAGAGCGGGATAAAGATCGAACCGGCAGTCGGGGCGGAAAACCCTCTGTACTATCGCAATAAGGTGCATTCGGTATTCGCGAGGACAAAAAAGGGGCAGATCATCCGCGGGATTTACCGCAGGGATTCTCATGAAGTGATATCGGTTTCGGGATGCCTGCTTGAGGATAAGAAAGCCGACGCGATCATAGAGGAGATAAAAAGGCTCGTACCGTCGTTCAAATACAGGATATTTGACGAGGATAACGGCACGGGGTGGCTCAGGCATGTTTTGGTAAGGACGGGCAGCTGCGGCGGAAAAGAACAGATCATGGTGATCCTGGTCACGGCCGATGTCGCGTTCCCGGGCAAGAATAACTTTGTAAAGGCATTGAGGGGAGCATTTCCCGAGATCACGACGATCGTTCAGAACATCAATAATAAGCGCACTAGCATGGTGCTCGGCGACAGGGACATCATTGTTTACGGCAAGGGCTTTATCGAGGATGACAGGCTGGGCCTGAAGTTCAGGATATCGCCAGGATCATTCTTTCAGATAAACCGCGAGCAGACAAAGAAGCTCTACGGCCTGGCGCTCGAATTCGCGCAGCTGACAGGCAAAGAGACGGTGCTCGACGCGTATTGCGGTACAGGGACCATCGGAATGTTCATGAGCGCGGGCGCGAAAAAGGTTACGGGAGTCGAGCTGAATCCCGACGCTGTGAGGGACGCGCGGGACAACGCGAAGAGGAACGGGATCGCAAATATCGAGTTTATCTGCGCCGACGCGACAAAATACATGCAGGAACATCCGGAAGGCGGTTTCGATGTACTCTGCATGGATCCGCCGAGAAGCGGCAGCACTCCGGAATTCATAAAAGCGGCCGCGGGGATGAACATCGGCCGGGTGGTGTATGTTTCCTGCAATCCGGAGACACTCGCGCGCGATCTTAAGCTGTTCGCTAAGCAGGGATACCGCCTGAAAAGGCTGGTGCCGGTCGATATGTTCCCTTTGACCGATAATATCGAGTGCATCGCGCTTCTTGAGAAGAAGCAGAGGGGGTAGTAAAGTGAAATTCAGAGACATCAAGGATCAAAAATGGTTTAACGGGATGCTCATAGCGTGCACCGCCGTTATCCTTTATGTAGTATTATCAAATATTTCGACGGTACTCGGCTGGATCGGGGCGGTCATCAGCTTTTTCACGCCGCTGATCCTCGGAGCGATCATCGCGTATATGATCAATCCGCTGGCGAAGCAGCTGTCGATGACCGTATTTAAAAAAGTCAAGCGACGGAAGGTACAGTGGACGCTGTCCGCGGTCATGGCTCTTATCATGGTCGTTGTGCTTGTGGGCTTTATGCTCGGCATCCTGATACCTCAGCTTATCGACAGCATCAGGACATTCTCGGCAAACTTTGACGGGTATCTGGAGGCTCTTCAGAACTTCCTTGAGAGGAGCGAGCTTTCGAAGTTCGTGGATCTGAAGGCATTTATCGATTCTTCGGAGACTGCGTGGAACAAGCTGTTCGGCCTGATCTCCGATAATATCGAGAATATAATGTCGGCCTCGGCGGATTTCGGAAAGTCGCTCGTAAACTGGGCGCTGGGATTCATCCTTTCGATCTATCTGCTGATGGCCAAGAAGTCAGTAAAGGTATTCTGCTCGCAGCTCGGCAAGGCGCTGTTTGAAAAGGGCAGATACGACGCGTTCAAGACCTTCTGGTACCGCTGCGATACTATCCTTTCACACTATATCGCGTACAGCCTGCTCGAGTGCATCATGGTAGGCCTTATAAACGCGTTCTTCATGCTTATCATGAGGATGCAGTATGTCGGCATGATATCGGTAGTTGTGGCCGTAACAAATCTAGTGCCCACCTTCGGACCCATCGTAGGAGGCCTGATCGGAGCGTTTATCCTGCTGATGGTAAAGCCCTGGCACGCGCTCGCGTTTATCATATTCACGCTTATCCTTCAGACAGTTGACGGCTATGTGATCAAGCCCAATATGTTCGGAGATTCGCTCGGCGTTTCGGGACTTCTGATCCTGGTTACGATCATCACGGGCGGAAAGATGTTCGGAGTTACAGGCATTCTTCTCGCGATACCGTTCGCGGCTATACTTGACTTTGTATACAAGGATTATATCCTTGCGAAACTGCGTGAGAAGAGAGAGAAAAAGGATCGGCAGATGCTTGCGAATGCCGATAAAACCACGGATAGCGAAGAGCGCGGCGATAAAGATTCACTTGTGCAGAAATGACTTTTGTGATATAATAAAGGGTACATTGGGCGATCGATTTTTACGGGTTGCACGCAATCTGTAACCTGTAAACTGCATAGAGAAAGGATATGTATCTTCGCTGAGCAAGCGGAGATACAGGTTTGAGATGAACTTCCAGGCGATATATATGCTGAACCTTTTCGGCATAATACTGCTGGCGCTTCTTTTCTTCAGCCGCTTTATGACCAGGCAGAGAAGAAGACTTTCAGACAGGTTCTTTACGGAGCTTGTCTTATTAACCATGGTCGCGAGCGCGGTTGAGATCTATTCCTTCTGGGTGGACGGAAGATCCGGAGCGGTCGACCGTGTACTGAATCTTCTGAGCAATACCTATCTCTATATGGCGAATGTCATCGGCTGCTTTATATGGCTCATGTACGTGGATCTGGCGCTCTACAGGGACCGGAAGCGTCTGCGTAAGATGCTGCCCGTATACGGAATCGGTCCTGCTGTTTGCGTCACGGCGCTTATAGTGAATCTGTTCTGCCCGATATTATTCTATGTTGATGAGGAAGGCATTTATCACAGGCTGCCTCTTTGCATTGTGCTTTATTTTTCTGTTGCGGTGATCTCTGTTTCGAGTCTTGTTATTTATTACATTTTCCGCGCGAAGAACGGGCATAAGCATTTCTTTCCCATCTGGATGTTCATGGCTCCGGTTCTTGCCGGGTGTCTTGCGCAGGGCTTTATTTACGGAATTTCCACAGCATGGCCCGCTACAGCGATCGGCTTATGCGCGATCCATATGAGCATTCAGAACCAGAAGTCCTTTACGGACCCGCTGACCGGGCTCTATAACAGGCAGTTCCTCGAGCAGACTATCGCTGTTTTCGATGAGAGCAAGGATTTCTTCGGAATCATGTTCGACCTTAATCATTTTAAGCAGATCAACGATAATTACGGTCATTCGATGGGCGACAGGGCGCTGGTAAATGTCGGACACGTATTGCGTGAAGCCGCCGGAACAAAGGGATCAGCGTTCCGCTTCGCGGGTGATGAGTTTATAGTTCTTGTGAGTACGGACACGGAGAGCGATGTGATCGCCGTGGAAGAACGGGTACGTGAACTGGCTGAGAAGTTTAACGCGTCGACTACCGATCCTTATAAGCTTTCTTTCTCGATGGGACACGTACGGCATACGCACGGCGAATCCCAGGATGATTTCCTTCGGCTCATGGATGTACAGATGTATTCCGACAAAGAAAAGATGCACAGGCTCCTGGATGATGAGAACGGTGCGGAGGGAGATTTAAGGTGACTGTTTACAGAAGAGCCGAAGACAGGGATATCAGTGACATAAACAGGCTGCTCGGGCAGGTGCTGCTCGTGCATCATAACGGCAGACCCGATCTTTTCAAGCCTGTCGGCGCTAAATATACCGACATACAGCTCAAAGAGCTGTTCCATGATGATGACAGGCCGGTTTTCGTATATGAGGAGAACGGAAGGGTGCTTGCGCATTGCTTCTGCAAAATAGAAGAGCGCCCCGAGACCTCGGCTTCATATGCGTTAAAGAGCCTTTATATCGACGATCTCTGCGTGGACGAGAACGTACGCGGCCGCCATGTCGGGACCGGACTTTACAGGTATGTGGAGAACTGGGCGAAGGAAAACGGATTTTACAATGTCACTCTGCATGTGTGGGAGTGCAATCCCGCGGCCATAGAGTTCTACAGGAACCTTGGCATGCAGATCCAGCAGTATACGATGGAGACGATTCTCCGATAATGTTTTTCCGAGAGGCACTGAAATGTACACAAAGATCATATATGTTCTTGTTGACTGTCTTGCTATAGTTATAATGTTTTTTGTGTTAATGGCATCTATGCAGATCAGGCAAAGATACGGCCGTATCTTAAGAAAGGCTTTTGTCTGCTCTATAGCTGCCATTTTTTCTAATATCCTCGTTGCGATATCCATGAACGCGGTTTTTGCCGAGGTCGCGTATTCCCTTTATTTCGCGGTTCTTGACTGGATGCTGCTTTATCTGGCCGCCTTCTGTCTTTCTTATACCGATCATGAGAAGACCATGAAGATCATGCGTCCTTTCGTGACGACGATAGTCGTGGTTGATTCCGTATCGATACTATTGAACTATTTCTTCGGTCATGTATTTTCCATCTATGAGGTTGAATACGCCGGGACGACCTTCTTCCAGACCCGGTTCGAGATGCCGTATTTTATACATCTCGCGATAGATTATTTCGGAGTGCTGCTCACTTTCGGCTTTATCATTTACAGGATCGCGAAGAGCTACGACGTATACAGGATGAAGTATATCATGATATTTTCGGTCCTGCTGCTCGTTGTAATACTGAACGTGATCTATATGGCGCTGTCACTGATCCTTGATATTTCCGTAGTTTTCTATGCGCTTGCGGGCCTGCTGATATATTTCGGGATCACGATCTTCGTGCCGCGAAGCCTTATGATCAATTCGGTCACAAAAGCCGTGAACGATATAAATGAAGGCATTGCTCTCTTTGATGCCGGCAGCAATTACATATACTCCAATAAATACTACAAAGAGCATTTCGAAATGATCGGCGAGGACTATACTTTTGACATGGAGCCCATGGCTTCGGTCATTGAATCGCTTAAAAAGAGCGGCAGGCAGTTTGGCTCCACGGAGTATGAGAGAATGAACGCGGAGGGCGATCGGGAGCATTTCCAGATAAGCTATGATCAGCTGCTGGACAGGAAGAACAGACCGATCGGATCGTATCTGCTTGTTGAAGAAGATACCGAGGAGATCGAGAATCTTAGACAGCTTGATGACGCGCGACGCGAGGCGGATAAGGCGAACAGGGCCAAATCGACATTCCTCGCGAATATGTCGCATGAGATCAGGACTCCGCTTAACGCTGTCCTCGGCATGAATGAGATGATCCTGCGCAGATCCAACGATCCCGAGCTTCTCGAATATGCCGAGAATATCAGGTCTTCGGGCACTGCTTTGCTGCATCTGATAAATGACATTCTTGATTTCTCTAAGATCGAGGCCCAGAAGATGGAGCTGATCAAAGAGGAGTACAAACCGCATGATCTGTTAAGAGAGTGTGTTTCCCGCTTTGAAAAGATGGCCGATGATAAGGATCTGATGCTGAAGGCGAGCTTTGACCCGAATATCCCGACCACACTCGAGGGCGATGTGCAGCATCTGACGCAGATCATCAGCAATATGGTCTCGAACGCGATAAAATACACGAAGGAAGGCAGCGTGGAGCTGATCTTCTCAGAAGGTGAGAGACCGATAGCGAAGGGCGATTTCGGACTGCAGATCGAGGTAAAGGATACCGGTATGGGAATCGCGAGCGGAGATCTCCCTTATCTGTTTGACGCTTTTGAACGCATCAATGAAAAGGAGAACGCGAACATCCAGGGAACGGGCCTCGGACTTGCGATCACGAAGGAACTCGTGGAGCTTATGAACGGTTCCGTAAGCGTTGATAGCGAGTTTGGAGCTGGTACCACATTTAAGGTCTACGTGCCCCAGAAGATAAAGGATGCCGCGCCGGCGGGCGAGTTTGTCAGGAACATTGAGACGAAGCACGAAGTATATCATGAGATGTTCCGGGCACCGGAAGCAAATATTCTGGTGGTAGACGATGTGGCAGTAAATATTATGGTCATCAAAGAGCTGCTCAAAAAGACCGAGGTCATCTTTGACAAGGCGAGCAGCGGCGATGAGGCGATCGCTAAGTGCAACGAGAAAAAATACGATCTTATCCTGCTCGATCACAGAATGCCGAAGAAAGACGGTATCGAGACCTTCAGGGAGATCTCTTCGGAAGGCATGAATACGGATACGCCCGTTATCATGCTCACAGCGAACGCGGAGGCCGGAGCGCGTGAAGAATACCGCCGGGAAGGCTTTGTGGATTATCTGACAAAGCCCGTCGACAGCAAGGAGCTCGAAAGATCGCTTCTTGAGCACCTGCCGAAAGAGCTCATCATAAAGATGTGATCAGGTTAAATATCCCCGAAACAGGGGCATTACAGGAGGGTTTACGATGGAACTTGATGAACAGGATCTGAAACAGGGACTGAAGTTTTTGGTTGGTACATGGCAGGTTGATTATATTGTCAACGCTTTTTCCAACGATCTGGCGCATATTCCGGCCACGGAGTTCAAAAGCTCCGACGGAACGGATTTTACGTCGATCCAGTATGAGTTTTTCGAGGATCACACCATGGTCCTTCGCGACGCGTCGAAAGGCAAGGAGATAAAGGGAACCTGGGAACAGACGGAATGGAGTGAGTTTCATTATACCGTCGAGGATTTCTACG
>JAFZKM010000331.1 GCA_017553665.1 Lachnospiraceae bacterium | reverse complement strand
GTAAGAACGGTGCTGTTCGCGACGAGCTTAAGGCTGAGCTCGAGAAACTGACGGGCAAAG
Organism: Lachnospiraceae bacterium; assembly: GCA_017553665.1. The sequence continues at coordinate 2,598 of JAFZKM010000331.1, read as the reverse complement.
CGATCGACATCAGCGTGTTCGAGATCAAGAACCCCGACCTCGACGCACAGCTCTGCGCCGAGAACATTGCCAGCCAGCTTGAGAAGAGAACGTCCTTCAGAAAAGCCATGAAATCCGTTATGCAGCGCACGATGCGCGGCGGAGCTCTCGGAATCAAGGCCGCTTGCGGCGGACGCCTCGGCGGCGCCGAAATTGCCCGCACCGAGCAGTATCACGAAGGAACGATCCCGCTGCAGACACTGCGCGCCGACATCGTCTACGGTTTTGCCGAAGCCAATACGACTTACGGAAAGATCGGCGTAAAGGTCTGGATCTACAAAGGCGAGGTGCTGCCTGTTGCAAAGGCTGCTCCTGCCGCTGAAGGGAGTGCTGAATAATCATGTTAATGCCTAAAAGAGTAAAACATAGAAAAGTTCAGAGAGGCCGCATGAAAGGTAAAGCTTACCGCGGCAACAAAGTCTACGAAGGCGATTTCGGTCTTCAGGCGACTGAATGCGGATGGATCACCAGCAACCAGATCGAGGCAGCACGTATAGCGCTTACTCGTTCGGTTAAAAGAGGCGGTCAGGTCTGGATAAAGATCTTCCCCGATAAGCCGGTAACCAAGAAGCCTGCCGAGACCCGAAAGGTTTCCGGTAAAGGATCTCCGGAGTACTGGGTAGCTGTGGTCAAGCCCGGCAGAGTTCTGTTCGAGATCGGCGGAATTCCCGAAGAGCAGAGCAAGGAAGCACTCAGACTGGCAATGCACAAACTCCCGGTAAAATGCAAAGTTATCGCTAAAGAAACGGCCGTAGAGACAGTCGAAGTTGCGGAGACAGAAACGGAGGAGAACGCATAATGAAAGCAAAAGATTACAGAGAAAAAATCCGTAAAATGTCCGTAGAAGAGCTCCGGGCTGAAGAACAGGAACTCAAGGCACAGCTTTTCAAGCTTCGCTTTAAGGGCGCCACTTCCCAGATCGACAACCCCGTTCAGGTGCGCTATATCAAGAGAGATATTGCCCGCGTCAGAACAGTCATCAGGGAAAAGCAGCTCGCGGCGAATGAGCAGTGATGTTTCGGAAGGAGGAGATTCAATTGGCAGAAAGAAATTTAAGAAAGACCATGATCGGTGTTGTCACCAGCGATAAGATGGATAAGACGATCGTTGTCACCGTATCCGACAGCGTAAAGCATCCTCTCTATCAGAAGGTCGTTAAAAGAACTTATAAATTGAAGGCTCATGACGAAGCGAACGAAGCTCATGTGGGCGATACCGTCGAAGTAATGCAGACCAGACCTCTCAGCAAGGACAAGCGTTACAGACTGGTGTCGATCATCGAGAAGGCACGCTGAGGCACAGGAGGTAGGACGTTATGATTCAAGTACAGACACTGCTTAAAGCGGCGGACAATACCGGTGCCAAGGAGCTTATGTGCATTAAGGTTCTGGGCGGCAGCAAAAGGCGCTACGCCAACATCGGCGACGTCATCGTCTGCTCCGTAAAGACAGCCACACCCGGCGGTATGGTTAAGAAGGGCGAAGTCGTTAAATGCGTTATCGTGCGCACAAAGCGCGGCATCCGCAGGAACGACGGGACTCACATCCGCTTCGACGAGAATGCAGCCGTGCTTATTAAGGAAGACAAGAACCCGCGCGGCACGCGTATCTTTGGGCCTGTGGCAAGAGAACTGAGAGACGACGATTACATGAAGATCGTTTCTCTGGCACCTGAAGTGCTGTAATGTACAGGAGGGTAAATTTATGAATATTAAAAAAGGCGATAAAGTTTACGTCATCGGTACTCACAGCACCAAGGCAAAAGAAGGAAAAGTCCTGGCTGTCGATGTTAAGAACGAGACGGTCATAGTGGAAGGCTACAACATGATCACGAAGCATGTTAAAGCCAGATCCGCTGCGGAACAGGGCGGCATCATCAGGAAAGAGGGCCCCGTGCATGTGTCCAACGTCATGCTCATCTGCCCTTCCTGCGGAAAGCCCACAAGAGTCGGTCACAAAGTCGTTGTCAACGGCGACACCAAGACCAAGGTCCGCGTTTGCAGAAAGTGCGGCGCCGACATCAAAACACCGATCGACCGCTGATCATCGAGGAGGCTGAATCATGTTAAGACTTAAAGAAAAGTATATAAACGAAATTGCCCCCGCAATGATGGAGCAGTTCAAGTATAAGAGCTCGATGGAGATCCCGAAACTCGAAAAGATCGTCATTAATATGGGTCTGGGCGAGGCAAGAGAGAATCCGAAGGCTATCGAGGCCGCCTGCGGAGATCTGATGAAGATCACCGGTCAGAAGCCCGTTGTCACCAAAGCCAAGAAGTCCATCGCAAACTTCAAAGTCCGTGCCGGAATGAACGTAGGCTGCAAAGTCACGCTCCGCGATCTGCGCATGTACGTGTTTGCCGATAAACTGATCAACATCGCTCTTCCGCGTATCCGTGACTTCCACGGTGTACCGGCAAACGCTTTCGACGGCCGCGGAAATTACGCTCTCGGACTTAAAGAGCAGATCATCTTCCCCGAGATCGAGTACGATAAGGTCGAGAAGCTGCGCGGCATGAACATCGCCATCACCACGACCGCGAAGACCGACGAAGAGGCG
>JAFZKM010000040.1 GCA_017553665.1 Lachnospiraceae bacterium | reverse complement strand
GTATGCCTTCTCGATCAGCTGAAGGGGAGCCTTTCCCTTACGGAAGCCGGGAAGCTGGATCCTTCCCTTGTTCTTCTGATAGGATGCGTTATAAGCCTTGGTAAATTCCTCGGCACTTACCTCTATAGTAAGCTTGTACATGTTTTTGCCCAGATCTTCTTTTTTGACACTCATTATGTGTTCCTCCTAAAAATATTCGTCCGTTTTGGGTCTTTCACGCGCGAAAAGGGCGCAATAGCCCCATAATCTATAACACTATATCACAACAGTTTCCAAAAGTAAAGCAGACATTGTCAAATCACGCATCCGCCCGCAGCACCCGTACGAGCAGCAGTCTTCCGCGCTTCACCGAAATGCGCGCGGTCTGCCCCGGGAGCACCTCGTTGCTGACTCCGAGAGGGAAATCGCAGTCGAGCGAAGCGTCCGAAAGCTCATACTTCGCGCCGGTGATCGTAATGCCTTCGGCCTTCTCCGAAATGCAGAGCAATGAGAAATACTCCGCCTCCTCACCGACCGAAGCCTCGGAGGATACCACCTCGATCAGGGAATAGTCATCGGCGATCATGGCCTTTTTGCCCGCGGAATCCAGCATGTACAGCAGCTGTATATTGCCGAGGGAATGATCGAAGCGCTCTCCGATCGCGCCTATCAGCAGGAATTCATCAAAGCCGCGGCGCATGCCTTCCTTCACCGCGTATGCCGTATCCGTATCATCCTTCTCGTGAGGGAGAACGATCGTAGGGATCGCAGAATGAGGATTCTCGTACGAATCAAAATCCCCGACGATCAGGTCGGGCTCGCGCCCGAGCGCCTCCGCGTGCCTCAGCCCGCAGTCGCAATAGATCAGGAAATCGTCATCCCGTAAATATCTCTTGATATGAGCGGGGGACGCGATACCCGCGCCCCCTATGATCACGCATCTTTTCATGTTAATCAGCCTGCAGGACTCGCGTCCTGGGAATTGGTCTCTTCGTCATCAGCTGCCGTTCCGTCTCCGCTGTACTTCTCATCCGCCTCGCGGAGCTTCTGCTCCCATGAGGTCTCCTCGGGCCAGGTGCTGTCATCGAAGATGCGCCTGATCCTGTTGAAATATACATGCAGCTTTTCCCTGATATGAGGAGCCTGCATATAGTCTTCATACTCCTCCGGGTACATCAGGTACTCGAACAGGCGCGCCTTGTCCTCGCCGGGATAGGTCTGCGCGTAATCGTCGATGAAGTACGAATCCTCGATATGATCGGTGGAGAAGATGTACTTCCAGACCGGCTTGCCATTATTGTAATCGTAATGATACGAGAAATCGGAAGGCTGGTACTCAAGCCATTCGTCGATGAAATAATCTCCGTCTGTCTTGCCCATTTCCTCGGCCTTGTCGATCTGCTTGTCGATCCAGTGCGAGATCTCATGGACAATGGTCCTCTCGAGGCAGTAATCGTAATTGACATCGATCGCCAGCGCTCTCTCATGTCCGAAGTTCGTCGCGACCGCGATGGCTGAATCTATATCGTAGTCGTAGACTTTGCCGAAGCCGGCGCAGAGATAAACCGCAAGCGTCTTCGTGTCGCCCTGCTTCATCTGGTCAAAGAAGCCCTCGGGGTAAATGTTCAGCACCTCATCGAGCACATCGATGGTATTCGAAACCTTCTTCCAGTCATTGGCAAGGGTCAGTTTATAGCTGAAATCGTTCGAGAATACCTCGGTGCCGAGATACATAACGAAATTATGCTTTTCTTCAAAGGCGCGGCGCTTCGCGTCGACCTCTTCGGGAATGTACGATGCCTTACGGTATACGGCGGCAGTATCGTCCGCGTCATCCGCGAGATAATCCCAGGCATTGATATACAGCTCATTCTTAAGGGTGTTGCAGGTCAGGAAATAGATGATCCCTTCATCATTGTCCAGAGCTAAACTGCTGCCGGGGCTGGCGCCGACCGAAGCCAGATCATATCCGGAAACGCGCTTTCCGGTCTCGATATCGTAGCAATTCAAAGAATAATACCAGTCATCGCCGGAATATGAATTTGTCTTTGTGATCAGGCACTTATTCTCCCAGTCGATCACGGGAGTATAGATCTCCGATGAGGAAGTTATCTCTATGACAGTATCGGGGTCCGTAACATTTGTCATGCCTTCGGCGTAAATGCTGTCCGCGGATCTCTTAAAGTATTCGATCGAAGGATAGGGATCGCTTCCCGCAATAATGCAGCCGCTGTGGTCCGGGTTCTCATACAGGCTCGACGAGTAGTTATAACTCGAGCTCACGGCGATATCTCCGGTCTCCTTGTCAATGAGCGAGCCGCTGTCGATGCCGTCATATTCGTCCCAGGTGAGTATGGTCACGTATTTATCGTCATCAACCCGCTGGATATATGAATCACTGATCTTCTTATTCTCGCATACAACCGTCGTCACTCCGGTCGTGTAATCATATCTGATCAGCCGTCCCGCCGCGCTATCGATATACCAGAGGCTTTTGCCGTCCGTATCGAACATATACGAAGCATAGGTATACGGGATTGAGAAGCCGTACAGCTGGTTCAGGCCGCTGTCATAAATGTCGAAGACCATCGAGTCCCCGTCATCGGTGTACACGTTCCACTGTATCGCGAAAATCTCGCCATTGACGCCTTGAAGCGCGCAATAATAATGCGACTCGTCAAACTCAAAAGTCTGAGAGGTCATGTCTAAAGGATCGACCGCAATAACTTTTTCACTGGTTCCGTACAATGCGGGCAGAAGGATCAGCTTTCCGCCGGCCATGGTCATATAGCAATCCGTCCATTCCTCGTTTTCAAGCGTCATAACGTAGCCGCCGCTATAGCCCGTCTTCTCAAAGGTGTCCCTGACCGTCGGAACCGGGGTCGGCGAAGGCTCGGGCGTAGGAGTGGGTTCGGGCGTGGGCGTAGGTATCGGCGTCGCGGTGGGTGCCTTCGTAGGCTCCGCGGTCACTGCCGGCGTCGGATCCGGCTCAGCCGGCTGTTCCCTTTTGCAGCCCGCCAGAGCCGCGATCATCACGATCACAACCGTAAGCAGAATATATAAAGAGTTTCTTTTACGCATGGATTACTCCCCCTAAAAACTATTTCAACAGACAGTATACTTCAAATGGTCTTTATCGGCAAGACATAGCCATGGGAGCCCTTGAATATCGGGCACCGAAAATATATAATATTTCCCGTAAGATAATTTGGAAGGCGCGTCCGCAGCCCCGGGCTGAATCCAAACGGATGCGTTCAAGAGGAATAATGGGAAGATACTTTGGTACAGACGGCTTCAGAGGTGAAGCCAACGTAAAACTCACGGTCGAGCACGCGTACAAGGTCGGCAGATACGTCGGCTGGTACTTCGGCGCTCACGACGGCAAAAAATGTAAGGTAGTCATCGGCAAGGACACGAGACGTTCGAGCTACATGTTTGAATACTCGCTGGTTGCGGGCCTTACCGCCAGCGGCGCTGATGTTTATCTGCTCCACGTAACCACGACTCCGAGCATTTCCTATATTGTCAGGAGCGAGGATTTTGACTGCGGCATCATGATCTCCGCAAGCCATAACCCCTTCTATGACAACGGGATCAAGCTCCTTAATTCCGACGGCTACAAGATGGATTCACAGATCGAAGATCTGATCGAGAACTATATCGACGGCCTCGGTCCCGACATCCCCTTCGCGACCGGCGCTGAGATTGGACGCACGGTGGACTACGCGATCGGACGTCACAGATACATCGGCTATCTCATCTCGCTCGCGACCCGCTCGTTCAAGGATATGAAGGTCGGCCTCGATCTCGCGAACGGATCGGCCACCACCGTAGCGAAGGGCGTATTCGACACGCTCGGCGCAAAGACCTATGTGATCAATTCGGAGCCCGACGGCACGAATATCAATACAAACTGCGGCTCGACGCATATCGAGGGTCTCAGGAAATATGTTGTTGAGAACGGCCTCGATGTAGGCTTCGCGTACGACGGCGACGCGGACAGATGCCTCGCGGTCGATGAGCGCGGCAATCTGATCGACGGCGACCAGATCATGTACATCTGCGGCGTTTACATGAAAGAGCGCGGCGAGTTGAACAACAACACAGTCGTTACGACGATCATGTCGAATTTCGGTCTGTACAAGGCGCTGGACCGCGCGGGCATCTCTTACGAGAAGACCAAGGTCGGCGACAAATACGTTTCCGAGAACATGGCCGCGCACAATCACTCGATCGGCGGTGAGAATTCCGGACACATCATCTTCCGCAAGCACGCCGTGACCGGCGACGGCATCCTGACCTCGCTGAAGATCATGGAAGTAATGCTTGAAAAGAAAATGAAGCTCTCGGATCTCGCGAGCCCCATGACGGTATATCCTCAGGTATTAAAGAACGTGCGCGTTTATGACAAGCCTTCGGCACGCGCCGATGAAGATGTGGTAAAAGCGATCTCCACGGTTGAAGCGCATCTGGGCAATACGGGCCGCATCCTCGTTCGCGAGTCGGGCACGGAGCCCGTTCTCCGCGTAATGGTCGAGGCCGGAACGCTCGAGGAATGCGAGCGCGAGGTCGACTCGGTCATCGCGGTACTCAAAGAAAAAGGACACGTAGCAGAATAAAACACAGCCACGGGGACGGTTCTTTTGGTAACGAAGTGCGTTACCAAAAGAACCGT
>JAFZKM010000330.1 GCA_017553665.1 Lachnospiraceae bacterium | reverse complement strand
TATGAAGGAGCTTACAAACTCCGTAGTTCTTGCTCTTACCGATCTTTACAAGAACGGCGGAACATGGCCCGCAGATCTCGGCGGAAAGACTTCCGTTCTCGGTGCAGTTGAGGGCTGCGTAGGCCTTCCTACCGCTACCTGGAGCATGAAGAACTTCACTGTTGATGAGTACAAGGCTCTCTTTGAGAAGGTTAAGAGCGGAGCTATCTCGATCTCTAATTCTACCGACGCAGCTCCTTCAGTATCGATCGCAGTTGATTACCAGGAGTAATGCTTAATTTCGGGATCATTTAGATTTTGAATGACAGGGAGGATGTTGCAACTGAATAATTGCAGCATCCTCCTTATTTTTTCAGGAGAGGTTATGGGGTATGAGCGATTACGTAATTGAAATGTTGAACATCACAAAACGGTTCCCCGGAATCATTGCGAATGACAACATTACCCTTCAGCTGAAGAAGGGCGAAGTACATGCGCTGCTCGGTGAGAACGGAGCGGGCAAGTCAACACTCATGAGCGTTCTTTTCGGTCTTTACCAGCCCGAGGAAGGATGCATTAAGAAGAACGGCGAAGTTGTAAGGATCAACGATCCGAACGACGCGAACGCTCTTCATATCGGTATGGTGCACCAGCACTTTAAGCTGGTCGAGTGCTTTTCGGTACTCGATAATATCATTCTGGGCGTAGAGCCCAACAAGATGGGTTTCCTGCAGAAGAAGGAAGCCAGACAGAAAGTTATCGATCTTAGCGAAAAATACGGCCTCAAGGTTGATCCTGATGCCTTAATAGAAGATATATCCGTCGGTATGCAGCAGAGGGTTGAGATCCTCAAGATGCTTTACCGCGACAATGAAATACTTATTTTTGACGAGCCCACCGCGGTCCTGACTCCCCAGGAGATCGATGAGCTCATGGAGATCATGCGCGGCTTTAAGGCCGAGGGCAAGTCCATCCTGTTCATTACCCATAAGCTCAACGAGATCATGGCCGTTGCGGACCGCTGCACGGTACTCCGTAAGGGCAAATACATGGGAACAGTTAATGTGGCGGAGACCACCAAGGAAGAGCTTTCGAGGATGATGGTAGGACGCAACGTCAGCTTTAAGGTTGACAAGAAGGACATCCTGCCCGGCAAGCTCGTATTCAAGGCAGAGCATGTTACCGTTCCTTCGAAGCTCCACAAGAAGAACGCTGTCAATGACGTATCGCTCGAGGTTCACGCGGGCGAGATCGTTTGTCTCGCGGGTATTGAGGGCAACGGACAGACCGAGTTCGTACAGGGCATTACGGGCCTTACGAAGATGTCGGAGGGCCGTCTTGAATTACTTGGCAAGGATATCACGAACGCTTCGATCCGTGAGAAGTCGAAGCTCGGCATGAGCCATATCCCCGAGGACAGACATAAGCACGGCCTCGTTCTCGACTACTCCCTTGAAGAGAATCTCGTACTTCAGCAGTACTGGGAGCCCCGCTTCCAGCACAACGGCTTTATAGACAAAAAGGCTGTCCGCGAATACGCGGAGAAGCTGATCGAAGAATTCGACGTGCGCAGCGGACAGGGTCCCATCACGACCGCACGCAGCATGTCCGGCGGTAACCAGCAGAAGGCCATCATTGCCCGTGAGATCAGCAAGGAGCCCGAACTGCTCGTAGCGGTTCAGCCTACGCGCGGTCTCGATGTCGGCGCGATCGAATACATACATAAGCAGCTCGTGCGAGAGAGAGACGAAGGAAAGGCAGTACTTCTGGTTTCCCTCGAGCTCGACGAGGTTATGAACGTCAGCGACAGGATCCTCGTGATGTACGAGGGCGAGATCGTCGGCGAATTCGATCCCAGACAGGTTACGGTCCAGGAGCTCGGCCTCTACATGGCCGGCGCGAAGAGACAGACCACGAAAGGAGGACGCGCTTAAATGAAGAACTTTTTCAAGAGCAAGACATTTATAAGCATTCTTGCGTCAGTCCTCTCGATCGTTGCGGGTCTTGTCATCGGTTTCATACTGCTGATCGTATTCAATCCGCCCTACGCTCTCGGCGGACTCAAAAGCATAGTAACCGCGGGCTTCTCGCGCGCGGATAAACTCGCGAAGGTACTTTACCAGGCGGCTCCCCTTATCATGACGGGTCTTTCGGTAGGCTTCGCTTTCAAGACCGGCCTGTTCAATATCGGAGCGACCGGACAGTATACGGTCGGCGCGTTCTGCGCTCTCGTATGCGGTATCCAGTTCCAGATGCCCTGGTGGGTATGCATCATCGCGGCCATGATAGGCGGCGCGATCTGGGGCTTCATCCCCGGCATCTGCAAGGCGCTGTTCAATGTTAACGAAGTTATCACATCGATCATGTTCAACTGGCTCGGCCTGTTCATGGTTAACCTGCTCCTCAACAATATGCCCAAGATGCTGGCAGATTTCTGGGGCGCGGCGAACAAGGACCGTACCGGCGCGCTGGCTTCGGCGAATCCTTCGGCGATCATCCCGAAGGCCGGCCTCGATAAGCTTCTCGGCTCGAACTACATGAATATCTCGATCTTCATTACGATCATCATCGCGATAATCATTTACATCATCCTCGAGAAGAGGACCTTCGGCTACGAGCTCAAGGCCTGCGGCTATAACAAGGACGCGAGCATCTACGCGGGTATCAACGCGAAGCGCAACATCGTTCTCTCGATGGTCATCGCGGGCGCTCTTGCCGGTATCGGCGGCGGCATCTATTACCTGAGCGGTACCGCGCAGTACACGATAGTTAAGTCACTGCTCACGATGGGCTTCAACGGTATCCCTGTTGCCCTGCTCGGTGCTTCGAGCCCCATCGGTATCATATTCGCGGCGATCTTCATTTCGTATATCCAGGTCGGAGGCGAGGCTCTTCAGCCCGAGTACGCGAAGGAGATCATCGATATCATCATCGCGGTCATCATTTACCTTTCCGCATTCTCGCTTCTGGTTAAGAACCTGCTCGGCAGATTCTTCAAGGGCGACACCGGCAATGTGAACGACGAAGGCGCAGCGCCTCCCGCTCCCGCTTCTCCCGCGGCTCCCGCAGGAGAGAAGTCAGGTAAGAGCGCGGGAGAGCCCGCAGGAGAACCGGCCGGTGAGCCAGCCGGAGAACCCGCTCCGGAGGATACCGGAGAGAAAGCGGTGCCTGTCTCGGATGCGGATGTCAATAATGGGGAAGGAGGCGATCAGTAATGGCCTGGGCTAATATTCTTGCCGATCTGCTCGGCGCTACCATACTTTTTGCGGTTCCCCTTCTTCTCGTAGCTCTGGGCGGTATGTTCTCGGAGCGAAGCGGTGTCATCAACATCGCTCTCGAAGGTATCATGATCGTCGGCGCGCTGTGCAGCTGCCTGACGCTGGTAGGTCTGGACAAGTCCGGTATCGGACAGACCCATCCCCAGCTCGGAATGCTCATCGCGATCCTCGTCGCGGCGGCATCGGGCGCGGTATTCTCGCTGCTTCTCGCTTTCGCGTCGATCAACTTAAGAGCTGACCAGACGATCGGCGGTACGGCACTCAATATGCTGGCTCCCGCGTTCGCGATCGTTCTTACATGGGCTGTTCAGGGACAGGGCCAGACCACGATCCTCATCCCTACCTGGACACGTATCACCCAGGATAATTTCGGGATCGAGAAGGCTGATACCTTCTTCCAGAACCTTATTTTCAAGAGCTTTTACCTGACCACGATAGTGGCGGTGATCCTCTTTATCTGTGCGTACGTTCTGCTCTACAAGACCAAGTTCGGTCTGAGACTCAGAGCCTGCGGTGAGCATCCCCAGGCTGCGGATTCGGTAGGTATCAACGTATTCAAGATGAGATACGCGGGCGTTATCATTTCCGGATGCCTCGGCGGTATCGGCGGTCTTGCGTTCACTGTAGCGGCCGGCTCGGGATTCCAGTCGTCCGTAGCGGGATACGGTTTCCTTGCTCTGGCTGTTATGATCTTCGGTAACTGGAAGCCTTTCAGCATTCTCGGAGCATCGCTGTTCTTCGCATTGTTCAAGATCATCGGATCTTACAGCGACAGCATTCCGTTCCTTCCGAGCTTCAAGAGCGTTAAGTCGAGTGAATACATCTATCTGATGCTGCCTTACGTTGTAACGATGATCGTTCTGATCCTTACATCGAAGAAGTCACGCGCGCCTAAGGCAGAGGGTATTCCTTACGACAAGGGTATGAGATAAAGAATTTGAACCGACAGTACAAAGCTGCCGCGCCTTTCCGGTGTGGCAGCTTTCGTGCCGAAGGAGTTTACGGGGTATATTTATGTTACTGATAAAAGACAAGGATGAGCGTTGGACAAAGCTCAAGGGACATATCGGCGTGAGAGCGTGCGTAATAGCCATAGCGTCGCTTATTATGGCTCTGAACATCAATACCTTTGTACATACAGGGGGACTGCTCCCGGGAGGCGCTACGGGCCTTACACTGCTCATACAGGAGATATTCGCGAAATTCTTTCACACAGCGGTGCCGTACACCCTTATCAATGTCCTGATCAACTCGATCCCCATCTATATCGGATTCAGGTACATCGGCAGGAGATTTACGCTGCTCTCGTGCGGTTTCATATTGCTTACGAGCTTGCTGACCGACCTGCTTCCCGCGTTTGAGATCACGCAGGATATACTGCTGATCAGCATCTTCGGAGGCCTGATCAACGGAACCGCGATCAGCATCTGCCTGCTCATGGACGCGACGAGCGGCGGCACGGATTTTGTGGCGATCTATCTTTCGGAAAAGCGGGGCATCGATTCATTCAACCTGATCCTGCTCATCAACGCGGGTATCCTCGTGGCCGCGGGTCTGCTGTTTTCCTGGGACAAAGCGCTGTATTCGATCATCTTCCAGTTTACATCGACTGCGACGATCCACACTCTCTACCGCAAGTACCAGCAGGTTACGCTGTTCATTGTCACGAACAAGCCCGATGAGGTGAGCGCGGAGATATTCAAGCTCGGCCATCACGGCGCTACGCTCATCCCGTGCGAGGGATCTTATAAGCATGATGAGCACAGCGTTGTTTATTCCGTCGTTTCCCGCGGTGAATCGGGACGTGTCGTGAGCGCGGTGAAGGAGGCCGATCCCGCCGCATTTGTAAATGTCGTAAAGACAGACCGCGTTATCGGTCAGTTTTACCGCAGGCCTACGGATTAGCATAACAGACAAGGAAACGAGACAAGGGAAAACGCATGACGACAGAAGAACTGGCGAAGATA
>JAFZKM010000329.1 GCA_017553665.1 Lachnospiraceae bacterium | reverse complement strand
GTCATTGGGAGTGGAAATAAGCCATACGGAAGGGAGTGTTCGTTTTTGATCAATATTAATTATCGCGATTCCAGACCGATCTATGAGCAGATCAAGGACGGACTGAAGACTTTGATGCTCGCGGGGGCGATCGCAAAGGATGAGAAGCTTCCTTCCGTACGTGACATGGCATCAAGCATGTCGATCAATCCGAACACGATACAACGGGCCTACAGGGAGCTGGAAGCGGAAGGCTATATTTATTCCGTTTCCGGAAAAGGCTCGTTCGCAAGCGGAAGATCGGATCTCGATGAAAGGAAGAGAGCGGAGCTGGATGGGAAACTGAAGGAAGTCATAGAAAGACTGCTTCAGCTCGGAGTACCGGCAGACGATATCCTGGATCATGTCAGGAAATGTCTGGACGGGCATCCGGCGAAATAAAAGGGGAAGAGTAGAATAGATCGCACATGAGTACCTGCCCGGAGTTCCGGGCGGGTACGGAATGGAGATTGAAATGATCAAATGTAAAGACGTTAGAAAACAGTTTGACGGTTTCTACGCGCTCGATGGTGTTAACCTCAATGTTGAGGCAGGTTCCGTATACGGTCTGGTTGGCCCGAACGGCGCGGGAAAGTCAACACTTATCAGACATCTTGTCGGTATATATAAGCAGGACGAGGGAGAGATACTGATCGACGGAGCACCTGTTTACGAGAATAATGATGTAAAGGCTTCGATCGCTTATATCCCGGATGACCTGTTCCGTTTCGGTGCCGACAATATTGTCGACATGATGAATTTTGTAAAGGGATTTTATCCCGAATTCGATATGGAGCGCTTTGAGCGTCTTAAGGGCGTATTCAGCATTATCGACCTTAAGAAGCCTGTAAGGCGTATGTCAAAGGGTATGCAGAAACAGGCGGCTTTCTGGCTTGCGATCTGCTGCAATCCCAAGGTATTGATCCTTGATGAGCCCGTGGACGGACTCGATCCCGTCATGAGACGTCAGGTATGGAGCCTTATGATGCAGGACGTGAGCGAGAGAGGAACGACAGTGCTTGTATCCTCGCATAACTTAAGAGAGCTTGAGGATGTCTGCGATACCGTGGGCATCATGAATAAGGGTAAGGTGCTGCTTGAACGCTCGCTTTCCTCGCTCCAGGGCAATGTTACAAAGCTTCAGGTTGCTTTTGCCGGAGACTTTGATATCTCTGCGATCAATGATTTCGAGATCATAAATACCTCGAAGCTGGGAAGCATCTATACGCTCGTGGTACGCGGAACACAGGATGAATGCAGGGAGAAGATAGCGAAGTACTCACCTGTTCTTGTTGACGCGCTTCCGCTTACGCTCGAAGAGATCTTCATTTATGAGTTGGGAGGTGAAGACTATGCAGTCAAAGACATCATCCTCTGATTTCTTCAACAAAACTCTGTATAAAAAGAACCGCAAGAGATTCTGGCCCATATGGGTAGGATACTCATTCCTGATATTCTGGATGCTGTGCGCGATGACTTACCTCTCGCTGCACATGTCATTCTTCGGAGTCGGCAGGGATCAGCTTTATAAGAGCACTATCAGTTTCCTTTACGGGGAAGCGGTTCATTCCTGCTTCTGGCCTGCGCTGATCTTTTCGCTGTTTACCGCGCTCGCGGTATTCTCATATCTCGGAAACGAAAGGTCGTGCTATTATTTCCATTCGCTTCCGATGACGCGCGGACAGCTTTTTGCAAACGGTTTCATATCGGGTTTTTCGATGATGTTCGTACCGAACGTCGCGCTTTACCTGTTTACGAACATGTTCTGCCTGACGGACGGACTGAACGCGATAAAGGCGCTGTCTGTATGGCTGCTGGTGATCACGGTGGAAGAGCTGTTCTTCTTCTCGTTCGCGGCGCTTTGCATGATCGTATTCGGAAACAATCTCGCGACTCCCGTAATGTATACGATATTTGTCTTCTTTACCGAAGGCATGCAGCTGCTGATCAACGGGATGTACTCGATGCTGTTCTTCGGATCGACGAGCAGTATCATAGAGATACCGAACAAGAATCCGCTGGGCATCATATCGCCGTTAAGATTCTTCAGAAGCTTCAGCTTTTACGCGTCTGAGGATCTCGCGAAAAAGGGCATTTATGACTGCTATCGGGCAACGGACTATCAGTTCGTGATGATAATGATCACGGCGTCTGTTGTATCGGTGCTTTTCATAGCTTTGGCTGTATTTCTCTATAACAGGAGAAAGAGCGAACATTCGGGAGACGTTGTCGCTATCGAGTCCTTAAGGCCCGTTTTCAGATGGGGTTTCGGTATCTGCTTCGCCATACTGTTCACGACTTTGATCGAAGAGACATTGATGTCGTCGATCGAGTTTACGACAAAGCTTATAATTACGACCTTCTTCCTGCTGATGATCTTCGGCGTGATAGCGTATATTGCCGCCGAAATGATCATAAAGAAGAGCTTCAGGGTATTTAAGGGATTGGGTGTGAGATTCGGTGTTTATGTCGCCTTCCTTGCACTTGTATCGTGCGTGCTGCTTTTTGCTGGGGACCGTGTGACAAAATATGTTCCCGAAAGGAATGAAGTCAAAGAATTCAAACTGTTCATAAACGGTTACACATATGAGTTTACAGACGCGGAGGACATTGATATTCTCTCGGATCTGCATAAGAACATCGTTGAGCAGAAGGAAGCTATCCTGGAACATTCGATGAAGAAAACATACGGGTATAACGTTAATATGACCTTTGCCTATGTTCTGGATAACGGAAGATCAGTGAGAAGAGCTTATGGTGTTCCCAATGATCATGAAGTTATGAAAAAGATGACATCCTTCCTCGCGGCTAACGCGGTAAGGCTGATCTTCGGAGATCCTGCGACTGAGAAATACAGTACCTGCGAAGTAGTTCTGCCGCAAAAGGATTTCAGCTACGATTACAGATCATTTTACGATGCGCAGATCAACGAACTCGTAAAGGCGCTGGTAAAGGATTACGAGAGCGGATATATTTCTCTTGAGGAAATGGCGCCCGATTTTCTGAGACTGTATATAGCGAGTTCGATCGAGCCCGGCGAGACTTACAGGATCGAGCTGACCAGGAAATACGATCCTGATGATGAGTATTCTTACGGCAGCTACCATGTGGTTTATTTCAACAAGTATTGCATAAATACAATGGAATACCTGAGGAGATACATAAATTTCGATAATTACTTTTGAGTAAGAAAGCCAAGGGGACGGTTCTTT